>CAMOHV010000314.1 GCA_946615275.1 uncultured Verrucomicrobiota bacterium
AGTCCGGGTTCTTGTGGGGGAAGGTCAGCGCGCCCGGGCCGTCCACCTGTACCTTGCTCATGCCCGGCTGTCCGCCGACGATCGTGGCCGCGAGCGAAAGCGCCGTCTCGTTCGTGAGCACCACGCGGCCCGCCGTGACCTCCATCTCGCCCGCAAACGTAAAAGGGGCTCGGAAGAAGAGGTCGCCGTCGCCCTTTTTCTCGATCTTCGCGGCGTCTAGCGCGGCGTTGACCGTGATCGACGCGGCGGGGTCCGCGTTGGCCGCATCGAACACGAGAGGCGAAGACGCGGCGGCGAGTGTGCCCTCGCCGGGCGCCGTGCCGATCGTCAGAGCAGATCCGCCTTCGTCCACCGCCAGCGTCCCCACGGCGAGCGTACGCCCGCCCGCGAGGGAGATGACGGCCGGGACGGACGTCTTCTGCACAAGCGCGGCGACCGTCGTCTCCGTGGCCGCGAGTTCATCGGCGCCGCCTGTACCGGGCGAGGTGATGCCCACCACGGCGGAGGCGTCGTTCGGCACCGTGTCGCCACGCGCGGCGATGGCGTCGGTGACCGCATAGTTCTGCCGCATCAGGCGGCCGGCCGAGTCGAACTCTGCCGCGTAGCCGTTGACCATGATCCAGCCGGGCGCGGTGTTCGCCAGCGCGGGGCAGACGAGCGACGAACCCGTCCCCGTCGTCACCGCCAGCGTCCCAGAGCTCTGCGTGATCGCGCCGACCGTCAGCGCGGCGCCGTCGGCGAGGCAAAGCGTGGACGTGCCGGCCGTCTCGATGGAAAGAACCGACTTCGTCCCGGCCACCTCCAGCGTTCCGCCCGCGAGCGTGACGGCGGACGACTCCAGCGTGCCGCTCGCGCCGAGTGCGAGCGTGCCGGCGTTCACGATCGTTCTGCCGGTGTAAGTGTTCGCGCCAGTGTACACCCAGCGCCCGGTGCCGGCCTTCGTCACCTGCAGCTGCGTGGAAGCCCCGTCCGCCAGCACGCCAGCCCAGATGCCTTCGCCAGCTCCATTGCCCGTGAGCGTGAACTTGTGGATGCCGTCGGCCGGCGCGGATTTGAGCGACGGCGAGGACTCCACCGTCAGCGACGCGGAGCCCGCCTGTTCAACGACGAAAGAATGCTGGGTGTTTTTCCAACTAGTGTTCACCACGTCCTTCGGGCCGATTTCGAACACACGGTCGGTGACGTCCGGCGTCGAACCGGTGAACACAACCTTGAGATGATTGTTGGCTCGGATCGTGGAAGCGTTGCCGAGCGGACTCGTTTCGCCGATGCGCCCGATCTTCTCGAACACGAATGCCGAGCTGGCGTTCGAGCCCCAGTACTGAAGCGTTCCCGAAAGCGTGTTCGCGACGTTGTTGATGTGGTATGCGCCCTGACCGTAGACGTGCATGCCTCGATCCGTCCCAGGAGCTGATGTCAGCGCCAGGCGGCAGTTCAGGTAGATATCGTTGTTGGAATAGCACTGCACGAACTTGCCGGGCGTCACCGCTAGCGCGCCCGGACCGTCGATAGTGAACGGGAGGGAACCCAAATCCCCCCAATTGCCGCTCGTCGTAATCATAACGCCATCGGCAATCGTCATCTTCGAGTTGCCGACGCTGCTGTTGAATATCCCTGGAAAGGTGAAGGACTGGTTGAAGGTGGGCCCGACTGCGCTTGCGGTGCTGATGTACGACTGGTTGTCCTGGACCGCGTTGGCCGGGGCCTTCACCCACACGCCGTTGACGGAGATCGGCCCCGTTCCGGCGAACGTGGCTCGCGTGCGGTTGTTGGCCGCAGCCCGCCGCATGTAGCCGAAATCGTTGATGACAAGCGTGTCGGACGAGTTGTTGTACAGGAAGACCTTGGTGTCTCCCGCCGCTTCGCCGATGCCGTTCCCGAACCCGAAGATCGCCCTTACGATCGGCGCCCGCGTTACGGATGAATCGACCGTGAACTGGTTGAGGCTGCCGCCGAACACCGCTTCGATGGGAAGGACCTGCGTGGCGGAGGTGCCGAACGTGTAGCGCGGCGCGTCAGCCCCGGTCACATGCACCTTGCCGATGGAGAAGAGGCCGTCAAGGTCGATCTCGACCACGCCGGAGCACGCGCCGAACGTGGCGGTCATCTCCTTCGCGCCGACCAGCGTGCCGTCCGGCGCGTAGTACTTGCCGGGGACCGCCCCCTCCGCCCAGTTGGCGGCGTTCGTCCAGCAGGCGTCCGCCGCGCCAGTCCAGGTGGCGGACATTGCAGACGAGGCGGCGGCGCACACCGCGGCCGCCACAATGCAGCGTGAACGTACTTTGACTGCTTCCATGAATGCATTTTCCTTTCTCTATGTGCATCAAGGCCAGCGGCTCGCAACCGGCGGCCAACCAGAAGGATGCTCTTCTTCCTTCAAGAGAAAACCTCCAAGTTGGTTGTATGATAGCAAAAACATCGGCGGAATCCAACCATAAAATCAGTGGCGCACACAAACCCGTCAGCGGCGTTTTCCCACTTGTGCGGGACGGCGGAATCGGCTACAATAGACGCGCAACGAGGAATGAATGAACAGGATACTCTTCGAGCAGAGCGAAATGACGCCAGACGGCAGAGCGACATTCGGCGGCGCGCGCGCCGAGCATGTCCTCGCCGTCCTGCACGGCGTCGTGGGCCAAACATTGAAGACCGGCATGGTGGACGGCCCTGTGGGCACATCCACCATCGAGGAGATCGCCCCCCTTCCGCCAGACCCTGCGACCGGCCTCCCGCAGGGCCGCATCACCGTGCGCGTCTCGCACACCGCCGCCGCGCTCCCGCCCTGGATCGACCTCCTCCTCGCTCCGCCGCGTCCGCGCGCCTTCAAGCGCCTCCTTCCGCAACTGGCCGCGCTGGGGGTCAGACGCATCGTGCTCGTCGGCGCAGAGAAGGTGGAGAAGGCGTTCTGGGGGGCGCAGGCGCTGAAGCCCGAAATCTACCGACCGCTCTTCCTGGATGGGCTCATGCAGGCCGGCGTCACCGCCATGCCGATGATCTCCATCGAGAAGTCGTTCCGCCGCTACGCAATGAGCGGACGCCTCTCCGCCGACTTTCCCACCTCCATGCGGATCGTTGCCCATCCCGGCGCCGACCACTCGCCGCCGCCAGCGCCATCCACCGCCTCGCCAGACGAACTTCCGGTCCTGGCCGTAGGCCCCGAAGGCGGCTGGACCGGCGACGAGATCGCCCTTCTCGAATCGCTCTCCTTCCGCCGCCACTCCCTCGGCCCGCGCATACTCCGCACCGACACCGCCATCATCGCGCTCCTTGCGCAGCTCATGCCATTCCACGAAAAAGAATGAAGATCAAACTGCCAATATACGCACGCCTGGCAATCGCCGCATGCCTCGCCGCGCTCGCCATCATCCCGGCGTGCCGACGCCCAAGGCGCCCCCCCGCCCCTCCTCAGCCCCCGGAGGACGA
>CAMOHV010000315.1 GCA_946615275.1 uncultured Verrucomicrobiota bacterium
GCCATTCGTCCGTCACCTGCCAGTCGAGCCAGGGGTTCACCATGAAGCTCTCGTATGTGGCGCGGTCGCCTCGCCGGCAGGAGGACTCGTACCAGCTGTAGCCGCCGCCGGGATGCCCGCGATACACCGGCACGCCGATGTAGCTTGGCTGGTCGGTGTACTGGAAGAGGGACTTTAGGCCGAACGAGACGTCGTCCGTCGGCCTGAACGCGAATGACGGCGAAAGCGTGTACGATTCGCGCGGACGCGCGCCATGCTGAAGGCCCTGGTTGATGTACGCGGGCTCGAAGTAGTCCGCCGTGCCCACCACGCGCACGGCCCCCTTGCCTTCTAGGAAGGTCTCGTTGACGTCGGCCATGCCGCGCTGGCGGAAGGTTTTCTTGCCCACCGAGGTGTTCGCCTGGAGGCCGACCTCGTCCTTGTCAAGGCGCGCGCTCTTGAGGTAGAGGTTCACCGCGCCGCCGCCGCCGGATGCGTTCTGCTGCGATCCGCCGCCGCCCGCTAGCGAGCCTATCGGCCCCTTCACGATCTCCACGCGCTCCATGAGGAACGGATCCATGAAGAGCCCCGCTCCGCGCCCGATCGGCATCACGCCGTCCAGGGCCGGCTCAGTGCCGCCCATGCCGCGTATGGAGAACGTGCCGGGCTGGCGGATGAGAAGCGACTTTCCGCCGGTCTCTATGCCAGGCACGTAGCGCAGGAGATCGTGCAGGTCTGTGGGGTTGTGCTCGCGGATGTAGTCCTCCGTCAGCGTGTCCACCACCGTCGGCAGCTCCTCGGGCGGCACGTCGGTGAACGTCGCGCCGTTCACAGTGGCCGGGCGGTAGCGCGAAAGCGCCGTGCCCTCCACCACCACGGCCCCGAGGTCGGCCACCACATCAGAGGCGGCGTTGGTTGCGGTTCCGGCATGCACGGCCATCACCGCCGCAGAGGCTGCAAGAATCGAAATGCAATGTTTCATACCCCATTAAACGCGCCAAAATCCCCTGCGGTTCATCGATGCCGCGTAGGTTTTCCGTCTACAGCTGATTTCACAGCGCAAGGACGAACGCGTCCACATCCCTCTGGGAGGGCCGCGCCCCGTCGCAGCCGTAGCCGTCACCTTGCACGGAAGGGCCGCCCGTGCTACTATAGTCATCCGGCAGGGCGGTCGCCCCGCGACCGACGCTGGTAGGATCGCGAGTCCCGCATGACCCCATACCAGCGCTTCGCGCACACAAATTATCCTCAGACGCCTTTTTCGGCCCGTCAAGCGATGCTACCGCTTTATCGCCTGCCCGGCTATCTCGCGGCGCAGGTTACGGACCCACTGATTGTACTTGGGGTTGATGCTCCCGGTTGCGGCATCGTAGTTCATGTTCACGCTCGAGACGTAGCGGATTGAGAACGTATCGTCCGTGAACACCACATCCACCACTACCTGGTGCCCGCGCACGTCAAGCGTGCAGCGCACGGTGTTCGGCCCCTTGTCTTCCGGCATCCACATCTTGCCGTGCGCGGCGGCGGCTACGACCTCCTTCATGCTGCGGGAGCCGGAGAGCGAGACCTTGCAGCCCTCGACCAGCATTACGGCCTCGCCGCGGCTCGTGACGCATCCCGTGGATGCGGCCAGCACGGACGCTCCGATTGCCGCCATCACCATCATCTGCTTCATTTTCATCGTTGTTCCTTTCTTCTTCATTTTTGTCTGTGTAGCCCGCCCCGCTCGCGCTTGCGCGGGAATGTAAATGAGGATAACTTTTATTGCTTTCGCTGCTGGGAGATTCAGAGTCTAGGAGTTTTGGAGAAAATTATAAAATCCTCCAAGCCTCCCAAACTCCAAAACTCCCAGTAGCGAAAGCAGATAGGGGTCAGACCCTGATCCGCTTCCTTGGGGTCAGACCCCGATCCGCTTCCTTGTAAGTTTGTGGCTTGCGGCCGCAGGATTGTTGTGGTATCATATTCCATATCGCGAGCAGATGCCCGTGACTGTCACGGCATCTAAAAATGAAAGAAAACATCATCAGAACCGCAAAAAGCCATGAGATACTTTAAGACACAAGGGTCTGACCCCAATAGACATCCAGGACTTGCAAAGTCTGGCCACTTGGGGAACATGGGGTCTGACCCCATTGGACATATCACAAGAAGGGCTTTCATCGGCGGCGCAGCGTCCGCATCCTTCCTGATTGGGGGATGCCGCATGGGCCGGACTGCGCCCCGCCGCCCCAAACCAAGCGAACGAGTGGCCGTGGGCATAATCGGCTGCGGGACGCAGGCCTACACCAACGTACCGATGTTCCTGGGCGACTCGCGCGCGCAAGTTGTGGTCGTCTGCGATCCCGTGCTGCGCGGCGAAGGCTACAGCTACGACGGCAAGCATCCCGGCGGGCGCGCCGTGTTCAAGGAGAAGGTGGACTCACACTACGGCGACCAAGGTTGCCGCATGACGGCCGACTGGCGCGAAGTGGTGGACGATCCATCCATTGACGCCGTGGTGGTGATCACCCCCGACCACTGGCACGCCGCGATCGCCATCGCGGCCATGAAGGCCGGGAAGCATGTCTATTGCCAGAAACCCATGACGCTTGGTATATCCGAGGGCAAGGAGATGGTGAAGGTGGCGCGCGAGACGGGCGTCACGTTCCAGGTGGGCTCCCAGCATCGCGGCGACAGTTCGTTCCGCGCCGCCGGCGAGATCGTCGCGAACGGCCTGCTCGGCGAGGTGAAGGAGGCGTATGTGGGCCTGCCCGGCGCGAATGGCGGCATGTGGGGCCATGGCCGCGACACATCCCTCCGTCCGAGGCCGGCGCATTTCACGCGCGAAGGCTGGGACATGTGGTTGGGGCCGTCGCTGCACTGGCCCGACGACGCCTTCATCCCCGCCATCCACGAGCCGATGTGCTGGCGCTGGAACTCCCGCACTGGCGGCGGCATGATCACGGACTGGGGCGCCCACTGGATAGACATCCTGCAGTGGACCATCGGCATGGAGCGCTCCGGCCCCATTGCCGTCGAGAACATGAAGACCGACCTCGGCGGCGATCCTGTCCTCGACTGGGCCGCGCACTACTCCTTCGACCTCGTCTACGCCAACGGCTTTCGCGCGCACGTCTCGGACTCTGCACGCTGCGGCATACTCTGGAAAGGTGCGAAAGGCGACGTCTTCGCGGACTGGTCGAAACTCGAGCGCCCCGACTTCCTCCGTAAGTGGAGCGAGCGGCGCGACCTCAAGGACGGCGACGTGAGGCTCTACCGCGCCAAGGACGGCCATGGCCACGAGGCCGACTTCCTCGACGGCATATTTGAGAACCGCCCCATAGCTACGGACTGCGAAATAGGGCATCGATCCATATCGGCCTGCCACATCGCCAACATCTGCGAACGCCTCCGCCTGGAGAGGCTTGCTTGGGACCCGACGGCGGAGCGGTTCACC
>CAMOHV010000316.1 GCA_946615275.1 uncultured Verrucomicrobiota bacterium
CCCATGTTCTCGAGCACCATGAAGAGCAGGAACACCGATCCGCCGGGGATGCCGCCCGCTCCGATCGACGCGAACATGATGGATAGGCACAACGTCGCGATCTGCACCACGGAGAGTTCGTGCCCGAACATGTTCGCCGCGAGTATCACGAAGACGGGCAGATGCACGCAGACTCCGTCCATGTTCACCGTCGCGCCCATCGGCAGGGAGAACCCAGAGAGGGCGCGGTCCACGCCCATCCCGTCCATCACGCGGAACGACACCGGCAGAGTCGCCGCCGAAGAGCGCGTCACGAACGCCGTCAAGATCGCCTCGCGCAGGCGCAGCAGCACCCTGTACGGGTTCTCGCGGCAGAAGAGCGCGATCGCAACAGGATACACCACGAACACCATCGCCGAGACACCCGTCACAACGCAGCATGTGATGCGGACGTACGGCCCGAAGAGCAGCGTGCCGTTCGTCGCGAAGTTCGTGACCGAGAGCGCGAACACACCTATCGGGAAGTAGCGCACCACCCAGTCTATGAGCTTGAAGGAGACGCGCTGCGCTCCGTCGACGACCCTTACGAGCGCCTCTACGGCGCGGGCGGTCTCGGAGCCGGAGGGAACGGAGTCCAGCAGGCTGCGCGCCGCGAGGCCGAACGCGATCGCGAACACGATCACCGGCAGGAACTGTCCGTTCGCGAGCGCCGCGAAGGGATTCTGGAAAAGCCCAAGCACGAACTCTGCCACGGAGCCCGACGCCGCGCCGCCCGCCATCGCCTTCGCGCCGGCGAGATGCCCCGCCGCCACAGAGTCCGCCCCCGACATCGAGGGATTGAGCAGATACGCGAGCGCCACACCGAACACCGTCGCGAAGAGGGACGTTGCCGTGTACCAGAGAAGCACCGCCCCTCCTACCTTGCCGGACTTCCTGAGCGGCAGCGCCGCCGCCCCCGCTATCAGCGAGAAGAGTATTATCGGATACACGACCGCCTTCAGCATCGCCACCAGCACGGCCCCGAACGGGGCGACGTACGGCAGTATCTTCTTCGTAGTCTCCGGCGGGCAGAACTCCGAAAGGCAGATGCCGATCGCGGTGCCCGCCACGAACCCTGCCAGTATCTGCGCCATAAGCGGCATTCGTTTCATGATTCTGGATCCCTCATTCATCGTTTTCCCAAACGTCTCCGCGCACGCATCGCTCATCTTTCCGCGCCGCGAAGGCCGATCCCCTCCACCGGTATGCGCGGGAAGTTCGGCTTCACCGCCTTGAAGAGCGGCGAGTCCTGCACCGCGAGCGGATTCTCCCTGGCCAGCCTCTCAAGCTCCGGATTCGACGCGAACAGGACGCGCTCCCTCTCCGCCGGATCGCCCTGCGGGAACCTTTCCGCCTCCTGCTTCGTGGTCTCGCCCACATGCACGTTGCCCACGCACGCGATGCGCTCCTTGAGGACCTTCATCGTGGCGGCGTTGATGCGGAAGAACTCATTGCAGCCGATCGAGACGTTGTTGCTGAACTCCGTGCCGATCGGCAGCTTGGGATCGTTCTCCATCACGTCCACGAGATGCGGGTAGGCGACAGACCACGGCGGGCTCTGCCACTTCATGTACTGCAGCTTCTTGAGGAGGTCCCAGCCGTCCTTCGTCCCCTCACCCGGACGCGCCCGCTTCAGCCCGCGTATGTCGAGATGCGCGGCGGAGGTCGAGTCTATGCAGAGGTTGCAGCGCCACTTGTTGTCGCGCCCGCCTCCGCAGAACATCGCCCAGCCCGCCTTGTAGAAGATGTTGCCGTAGACGACGTCGCCGGAGTCGCAGTCGTCGAGGTAGAGGCCCATCACCATCACCGAGGTCTTGAGCGGCTCGTACTCCGGCTCCACGCCCTGCGAGCGGCGCCACTCCACCCCCTCCGAGCCGAAGTGGTGGAAGTAGTTCCACCTCACGACGTTCCCCTGGCTCCCCCAGTCGCGGCCCGTGTACATTCCGCCGCCGTCGCCCGACTCCATCATCGCGCACTCCACCTCGTTGAACTCGAACAGATGCTCGTTCCCGCCGTAGACAACCGCGACGTACGGCGTGTCGTGGAAGTAGTTGTGGTCCACCACGTTGCCGCACCCGCCGAACCTCATGCACGGCCCTCCTATGCGCGCAAGCCGCGCGCAGTGGTGCATCTCGTTGCCCGTAACGCGGTTGCCGCTTTTCGCGAGCGTCTTGCGGTCGCCGCCCTGCAACTCGAGCCCCGTGCCGCCGATCTGCCATATCGTGCAGTTGCGGACAGTGGAGTCGCGCACGTCCTTCAGCACCGCGCCGGTCTGCGATGAATACGATATCCGAAGCCCGTCCAGGACTATGCCCCTCGAGGCGCGCACGGACACGGCGCACGCGCCCACGTACTTGAACTCAAGCCCCTTCAAGACGATGTTCTCAGCGCCGGAGACCGCGACGACCGGCGTCTTGCGCACGGCGAGCGCCACGTCGTCGAACCTGCCGTCCACCGGCATAAAGTAGAGGACGCACTCCTCGCGGTCCACGAACCATTCTCCCGGCTCGTCGAGCTCCTCCAGTATGTTGTACACGTAATAGCGCCGCTTCGCCTTGTGCCACTTCGCGTGGTTGCCGATCCCGTAGTGGTGGACGCCCTCGGTGGTTATCTCGCGCTTCTCCAGGTCGATCTTCGCGACGCGCAGCGTCTCGCTCGCCCAATCGTGGCACCAGAAGCCCTTCATGTACACACCCTTCGAGACGTCCCACCTCGCCGGCTCGTCGCCCTCGTAGGTGAACACGCCACCGCGCTGGCCCACAGCCCATTCGCCCTTCTTGCGGTCCACCTCGCCCACGCCGCGGTCGATCACCTTCGGTATCTCGATCCAGCCCTTGTTCGGCCAGCGCGCGATCGTGCAGTCCCTGCCGCCCGCGAAGAGCTCCATCTCGCTCCACTGCACGAACTTCGCAGGGAGCTTCTTGAGATTCGTGATCCCCTTCCTCTTGAGGTCGCAGGAGAACACCTTGCCGCGCGCGGCCGGGGGCAGGCGCGCGAGCGTCGCCTCGTCCGAGACAAGCGAGAAGTCCTCGGCCGCGAGGCGCACCGCGCCCGTGAAGCGCGCGCCCCTGGCGCCCGCCGACCACACCACCGGCGCGGCGGCGGACGTCCCGCCGTCGGCCGCCCCCAGGACGAACGCCCTGCCGTCGTCTGCGAGGTCGAAGTCGCCGTTCAATACGACCTCCGCGCCGTCCGCCGGGAACGTGCCCGAGGACTTCAGCGCACGCACCGCGTCGCGCGCGCGCTCTAGGGTCGCGAACGGTCTCTCCTGGGAGCCTGGGCCGGAGTCGTCTCCTCCCTGCGCGTCTACATGGAAAGTCGTGGCCGCCGCGAGCGCGCCGGCCACGGCAACGGTCGCCGTGAAAAGGATTCTCTTCATTGATTCATGCCTCCGCC
>CAMOHV010000317.1 GCA_946615275.1 uncultured Verrucomicrobiota bacterium
GCGAGATCGAGGCGGCGGTGACGAACCGGTCGGGCGCCGCTGTGACGGCGCAGGCCGTCTTCAAGGCGCCCGACGGGGCGGAGGTTGCGCGCCGCGAGGTGACGGTGCCGGCGCGCGGCGCGGCCTCCGTGAAGGCTAAGGTCGAGAAGTTCGCCGCCGGGCGCTACGCCGTGGAGGTGTCCGCGCCTGGGAAGGTCGGTGTCTCCACGGAGTTCTGGACGCTCGGTGCGCAGCCCACGCACATCGCGGAAGGGGACGGACTTCAGCTTGAGAAGGTGTTCGAGGCGGACTTCTCCGAGCTGCCGCCCGCGGACCGCATCGTCTCCAACAGCGAAAACTTCATCCGAGAGCTTGACGGACGCCGCTACATCGAGACTTCGCCCAAGCATGGGTCGCGCTTCGCGTACCGCGTCGACCTCCCCGTGCCGAACGCACTCTACTGCTTCGAGTGGGAATGGCCCGACGACAAGCCGCGCTTCGCCGACGTGATAGTGCAGCCAGCCACGGCCGGGCACAACCACTACGAACTGCAGGTGGGCTACGCCACGGGCGGCCCCCTCTGGCCCATAAGCGGAAAGATGCAGACCGTGCGCCAGCTCTACTGGGCGTCCTCCACCAACTGCGCGGTGGTGCTGTGCACGCTCAAGGCAAACGAGCCGGCGGCCGTGGCGTCGCTCAAGGTACATCGCGTGAAGGGCGATGCACTGCCCGCGGCGCGCAGGGTGCGCGAGGTGCCGCGCGCGGCCGACGGAGGCCGCGTGTTCGGACTCTACTTCGAGGACCCCGCGATCGGGCTTTGCTTCAACATCCCGGGGATCGGCGGCGACATGCCCGGCTTCGAGAACCTCGTGAACCGCACGGTCGCGTACCTCAAGCACACCGGCCAGAACTTCATGAGCTATCCCGGCGTCTGGTACCACGGCCTCATAGGGAAGGATTACCAGCCGCGCGCGCACATGATCGGCTACCTTGAAGCGTGGTACGAGCGCTTCGACCGCGAGGGCTTCGGCTTCATGCCGTCCGTGAACCTCCACACGATCCCGTTCACGCCCCACGTGCCTGTGAACGCCGTGAGCGTCGCGGACGGCACGTTCAACGGGACTTGCGTGGACATCGTGGACGACGGTTCCGTCGCCTCCAAGTGGCACCACCAGCCGCCCACGTACAACGGCCTCCACCCGCAGGTGCAGGCGGAGATCGACAAGATGGTGGATGCGCTTCTCGCCGAGGGCGCGCCGCACCCGTCGTTCAAGGGTATAGACTTCTACTTCCACACTGCCCACGACCTGCCGTGGCTGGGCACCATCCACGCCGGCTACAACGACTGGGCGATCGACGCCTTCTCGCGCGACACTGGCATCAAGCCGCCCGTGGACCGCGCCGATCCCGCGCGTGGCCGCAAGTACGCCGAATGGCTGAAGGCGAACGCCTACGAGCCGTGGGTGGCGTGGAGATGCAGGATGTTCGCCGCGTGGGCGCGGCGCATGGCGAAGCGCGTGGCCGCCGTGCGGAGCGACCTCCAGCTGTGCATCACGGCGCAGTCGCTCATAGAGTACGAGAAGCAGGACCCGGCCACGCCGCACCTGCAGACGAAGCTCATGCGCGAGGGCGCGCTCGACTCCGAGCTCCTCGCGGACATCCCGAACCTCGTGCTGCGCCTGGGATGCCGTCCGCTTGGGCCGCAGGCGTCCCGCGGCAAGACCTCCACGCGCAAGGATGAGGTGCTTCTGATGAACGCCGAATACACCCCGGAGTACTGGGAGCCGCTCAAGGCGGCGCGCGAGCCGCAGCTGAACATCCACGACCACTACTACGAATCCGCGATGGGCAGCAAGACGCCCCTCAAGGCGCCGTGGTTCCGCGAGACCGGCTGGCGCGTGTGCGCGATCAACCCGCTCGGGCGCAACGCCATGAAGGCGTACATCGATCCGTTCAGATACGGCGACGTGCTGGGCATCACGCGCGGCGGGTTCCTGATCGCGACGTACGGCCTGGAGCCGATGATCATCCCGTTCGCCAAGGCGTACACGGCCCTGCCGCGCAAGCGGTTCAAGGACGTGGAGGCGTGCTCCACGGAGACCGTGAAGGTGCGCCGTCTCTCCGACGGCGGGCACAACTGGGTGTACGCGGTGAACACGGGCGCCGAGCCCGCGAAGGTGTCGCTGCCGTGCGGCAGGACGCAGGTCGTGGACCTCGCGACGGGGCTTCCCGCGAAGGAGTGGCGCGGCGGGCTGCTTGAGCTGTCGCTTGCGCCGTACGAGTTCCGCGCGTTCGTCCGCTGAGACATGGCAAGCCATCCCTCATTTCGACCATCGTCTGAAATATCCGCCGCAGACGTGTCTTTCGTCCGCTTCGGCTACCCCCGGATTTATATAAATGCGGGGGTGTTGTTGGCCGCACTTCTGCGCATGGTGGCTTGGGGGGCAGGGATGGCGCCGGACGCCGCAGAGCTTGATGCGGCGCGGGAGGGCGCGCGCTCGCTTCTCGTCGATGACTTCAAGGATCTGAATCTTGGCCGCAGAACGCTCGTTGATGTCGCGGACCACGTGGCGGATCTCGCGTCGGCGTCCAATTCCGCCGCCATGGCTCGGGTCCTCGAAGAAGGCGCCTTCAACCTCTACAAGGAGGCGGGGGCGCTTATCCGCGCCGCGGAGCGGCGCGTGCCTTTCTGGATCAATCTCGGCACCGACGCGGAATTCAAGTTCGAGGCCTGCCCCGCAGGCTCGTTCATGATGGGCTATGAAGGCGACCGCATGAGCCCGAACTTCCGCCACAGGGTCAATCTTCCCAGGCCATTCTGGATCGCGAGATACCAGACCACCAAGCGGCTCTACAGCACCTTCCGAAGGGTCAATTACATGAGCGACGAGGAAATCCTCTACGGCGGCATGGACACACCGCACGGCGGGATCTCCCGCAAGGACATGGACGACTTCTGCGCGTTTCTCACATATCGCAACAGGAACCGTCTGCCGAAGGGATATGTGTTCCGCCTGCCCACGGATGCGGAATGGGAGTATGCCTTGAACGCAAAGTGCAGCGATCCCCAAGACCCGTATGTCAGATTCAAGAACGGTGACAGGTCGGTTGCGGAGGAGATAACCGTTTCTTGGGAGAGCGTTGATAAATTGCGCGCGGCGCACGGCCTAGCCCCGATCAAACGCAACGCGGCGGGAGAGGGCGCCATCTTCGCCGTCGGCACAAGGCACCCGAATGCCTGGGGAATATACGACATGCTGGGCAACGGGCAGGAATACGTCTTGGACACGATACCTGAAGGGGACATTCAGCGGCCTGGCGGCGAGGGCACGCTCGGCAGCGCGTACGACATGGGATATGCGGACGAAGAGACGGAGCCGCTTCGATGGTTTGACGGGCCGGGAAAGTTCTTGGACCTCACCCGCGGGGG
>CAMOHV010000318.1 GCA_946615275.1 uncultured Verrucomicrobiota bacterium
CGTAGACGTGAAAAACTTTGTCAGGTTTTGCCTACGAAGCCGCCTTACTGGAAAATGGACAACCGTCTAAATCATCCAGACAAGGAGCGATTGCAATGAACATGACAATGAAGACAATGCTGGCCGCCTCGTTTGCAGTGTGTGCATTCATCTGCCAGGCCGAGACGAAGACGACCTACCGCGACGCGCAGGGCCGCATCCAGGGCACCGTCACCACCGACCGCTACGGCAAGACGACCTACCGCGACTCGATGGGCCGTGTCCAGGGTACGCAGACGACCGATCGCTACGGCAAGACGACCTACCGCGATTCAATGGGGCGCGTCCAGGGCACGCAGACCACCGACCGCTACGGCAAGACGACCTGGCGCGACGCGCAGGGCCGTACGCAGGGATCCATGACGACGGACCGCTACGGCAAGACAACCTGGCGCGACGCTCAGGGCCGCGTCCAGGGAAGCGCCACCACCGACCGCTACGGCAAGACGACCTACCGTGACGCGCAGGGCCGCGTTCAGGGCACGAAGACCGTCAAGTAATTGCCCCACTGCTTCGCGGCTTCAAGCGGGGCGGTCTTGGTCCTGATGGGCCGGGCAAATGAGGGCGTTGGACTTAGTCCACGCCGAAGAGGCTGGCCATCTCCTTGCCGACGGTTTCGTGACGCCAGCCGGAGGCGAGGGGGTTCGCGTCGTCGTTTACGTCATCGACGAAGGCCGTGACGGTGGCGCGGCTGGCGATGATGGAGGCGTTCACGTGGATCTCCTCGGCGCGCTGCGCGAGCCAGTCCATGGCGGCGTCGGCGGCGGAGAGCACCTCGCTTATGTAGTGGCGGTGCGGATCCTCCGGCCATTCATCCTCCGGGAGGTCCTTCGTGGCGGCGATGGCCTTCTCGTAGATTCCGCGCAGTATCTCTCCCTTGCCTTTGAGGCGGTGGCGGAGGTGTGAGGTGCTGGCGGAGGCGGCCATGGCGGCGAGCGATGCGTCGTCGCCGAGCCAGTTGCGGGGGAGGTTCCATTCCTGGGCGGAGATCTCGCGGCAGGCGGCGAGGGCGCTGAGGATGGCCCGGCCGCGTCCGTCCAGGCGGATGCGGCCGGTCTTCACCTTCTTCCACGCCTCTTCGGGGTTGTGCTCCATCGAGGGGACGCCGCCGTCGTATGCGGCGAGATCCTCCATGAGCCAGCCGAGGGTGCCGAGGGAGGTGGCGCGGGTGATGAGCGCGTCGCGCAGGTCGGGGAGGTATCGGACGTCGTCGAAGGCGTATTGGAGCTGCGCTTTGGTGAGAGGGCGCTGGGTCCAGTCGGTTAGTGTCTGGGTCTTGGCGAGGCCCACGTCGATGACCTCGAAGAGCAGCTTCTGGAGCCCGAGACCGGAGGGGAGTCCGGCGAAGGCGGCGGCGAGCTGGGTGTCGAACACATTCCTCGCCGAAGCGCCGGAGTAGTGCTTGATGAGGGCCAGGTCCTGGCGGGCGTCGTGTAGTATCTTAACGATGGAGGGGTCTTCGATGATGGATGCGAAGGGGGCTGTGTGCATGGAGCACATGCAGTCGAGCGCGCAGCAGCCGGCGCGGCAGCCCATCTGGACGATGCCGAGGCGCGGAAGGTACGTCCGCGACCAGACGAATTCGGTGTCCAACGCGATTATGCCTTCGGCGCGCGCGTCGGCGCATGCGGCCTCGAGGGCGGGCGTTGTTCGTATCAGTTCTTCCTTCATTTGCTTTCCTTGCCCGGACATTATAGCACATGGCTGATGGGAAGGTCAACATCCGACTCTGCTCCATCGCAGATATGCGCGGCATGACGGAGCTCTCGGACGGAATCAAGAAAACCGCTGAGCGTACTATGGGCGAAAAAACTCACATCACTCAAAGGACAGCGCTATGACCAAAAAAGAAAAAAACCGTTTTTACAAGGTTTCGAGCATTTGGGAATGGTGGGCGCTACTGGACTCGGACCAGTGACCCCTACCGTGTGAAGGTAGTGCTCTAACCAACTGAGCTAAGCGCCCGCGCTTGAACGCGCGAAAACGATATATATTATGACATAATTTCTGTCCGTTTGCAAGGGCGAAATTATGATATAATTTAAATCGCATGAAGACAATAGCATTCCATGTGAACGAGGGCAAGGCCGGCGCCGTTGACGTGCGCCGAGCCCTCGCGCGCCACGCCCGCCGTCTGGGGCTCGCCGTGTCGGACGACCCGCGCCGCGCGGACGCCGTCGTGGTGCTGGGCGGCGACGGCACCATGCTCGGGGCGGTGCATGCCTTCCCGGGAGTGCCGCTTCTTGGCCTCAACCTAGGCTCGCTGGGGTTCCTTGCGGGCGTAGAGGAGCCCGCCTTCAAGGACGCTGTGAGGGCGCTCGCGAAAGGGGAGTACACGCTTTCGCGCAGGACGATGCTGGAGTGGAGGTCAGATGGGAAGGGGACCGGCCGCGCGCTCAACGAGATAGTGGTGTCGCGCGGCGTCAGCGGCCATGCGGCGTCAGTCGACCTCGCGGTGGACGGGCGTCCTGCGACGCGCTTCTCGGCTGATGGGCTAGTTGTGGCCACGCCTACTGGCTCCACGGCCTATTCGCTTGCGGCGGGCGGACCAATCCTGATGCCCGACTCGCAGGCGTTCGTAGTGACGCCGATATGCCCGCACGCGCTCTCGTCGCGTCCTGTGGTGGTGCGCGACTCGTCGCGCTTCTCGCTCACGGCCCGGATACGCGAGGGTAGTCCGCTTGCGGTGTTCGCCGACGGCAGGGCCGTTGCCGGCCTGGGCGCCGGCGAGACGATCGAGATCGCCAAGTCGAGGCACTGCGCCACGCTCATCGAGCTCGCGGGGCTGAACCCTTACAAGGTCCTGGCGCGCAAGCTGGGATGGAGCGGAAGCGCGCGCCGGTGAAGGGCGGTGGATGGATGGAGCTTGAGGATCGTATAGGCTACACTTTCAAGGACGCGGCGCTTCTGGAGCGCGCGCTCACGACGCCGGCGTGCAAGATGGACCATCCCGAGGCGCTCGACAACCAGCGCCTGGAGTTCCTGGGCGACGCCGTGTTCGGGCTTCTCAGCGCGGAAGCAGTGTTCAAGGGCCACCCAGACGAGCAGGAAGGCCCGCTCACTGTGCGGCGCACGCATCTTGTCTCCACCGGCGCGCTTGCGGAGGCGGCGGAGAAGCTTGGGCTCCGCGAGTTCCTCAGGCGCAACGCGGGGGCGGCCGAGCTGCCGCCGCGCGCGAAGGCGCTCACGGACGCGCTGGAGGCTGTGATGGGGGCCGTGTGGCTGGACGGCGGGCTGGAGGCGGCGCGCACCGTCTTCGCGCGCCTGGACCTGCCGCGCGAGGCCGCCGCGCTGGACGCGTGGGGGGCGAACCCCAAGGGGTATCTCCAGGTGAAGGCGCAGGCGATGAAGCCGGTGCGCAAGCC
>CAMOHV010000319.1 GCA_946615275.1 uncultured Verrucomicrobiota bacterium
TCAACGACAAGGTCTCGCCGGAGCTGTCGGCCGTGCTGTCGCGCATGTGCGCCAAGTCGCAGGAGGAGCGTCTGGACTCGCCGAAGGCCGTCGTCGACGCGCTCGTGCGCCTTGGGTATGCGGCGCCATCCTCCGGCGGGACGGAGTTCGCGGCGGAGGTCGACGCTGCGGCCGAGGGCATGGTTGGGGATCTCATACCCGACGTCGCCGCCGCGCCGCGCGCGGATGAGAGCCTCGTCCTTGAGACCAAAGACCAGGACATGCAGGAGTTCATGGCCCGTCTCAGGCGCAGACGGACGCGCAGGAGGATCGCCTGGGCGGCGGGCGCCGCCCTGCTTCTTCTCGTTGCGGCGCTGGTGTGGCGCATCCTGGCGTGAGAACCGGCGCCAAGGGCAACACAAACATGATTGGAGTGATGTTGGAGTGATGTAGATGAAGATCAAAGCAATTGCATTTGTCTCGCTGGCGGCCATCTCCGCCATGGCGGAGACCGTGAAGGTGGCGGACTGCGTGCGCAGCGCCGACCTGGATGTATGGGCGGCGGCGGACGCCAATTTCTGCCAGGCCGTGATGTCCAACGTGTTCAAGGCGGTCGGCCTGGAGACGGAGCGGGTCGCCTTCGGCGAGGACAACATGTTCGTGGCGACAAACGTGGAGGTGATCTGCTCCGCCTTCCGCACGAAGGCGCTGCAGGAGGGCTATTCTTTCCCGCTGCAGCCGCTGAGCAGGATGCCCTACGCGCTCTACGCGACGCCCGACCGCGCGATGTCGATGATGTCAACGAAGATATCCGACTGGCCGCGCATGCGCGTGGGCTACTCGCCCGTCTCCCAGGGCGACTGCGGCGACCTCCAGAAGTACTTCAGCAGCGCGAGGCTCACGCCGGAGTACGTGGAATTCCCCACGAGCGCCGGCGCAGTGAAGGCGCTGCGCGACGGCGAGATCGACGTCCTGTTCCTCTACACCCCGTTCGGGAAACGCCCGGACGGCCTCGTGGAGATCGTGCCGATCGGCGCGCGCAACGTGTACTTCGCCGTGCGGAAGGGCAACCCCGAGCTGCTGCAGAGGCTTTCCAGGGCCTACCGCGAGTTCTACATCGACCACATCGACCGGATCGACGTGCTGCGCGCGGACCTGCTGGGCATACCGAAGCCGCCGAAGCGCGTGCGGGTGGCCGCGTACATGCGCGGCGACCTCTTCGACGTGACGCCGGACGGCGAGAAGTCCGGAGCGCTCGAGATGTGGATGAAGTCGCTCTGCGGCGCCACGCGCTGGACGCCCGACTTCGTGTACGGCGGATACGACGAAAGCATCGCCGACGTGAAGAGCGGTAGGCTGGACCTGATCGGCGGCCTCGGCTTCGACGCCTCGCGCCGCAACGACTTCCTCTTCCCGCACACCCCCATCGGAATGCTGCGCGTCTACCTCTGGACGCATCCGGAGAAAACCCAGTACAAGGTCGGCGAGCCGTCCACGTGGAAAGGCATGCGCGTTGGCATGCTCTCAGGCGCGATCAGCGCGCAGCGCGCCAAGCGCCAGTTCGACAACGAATCCCTCAGCGTGAAGTACCGCGAGTACGCGACCGACAGCGAGATGGTGAAGGCGTATTTCGCGGGCGAGATCGACGCCTGCATCGACGTGGAGATGCCCGATCTCGCGAACGAGGTGGCGCTGCACCTCTACGCCTCCCACCCGATGTACATCTGCACCTCGACGAAGCGGACGGACCTCTTCAACGAGCTGGAGAAGGCGCTCGAGGAGGTGTGCGACGACTTCCCGAAGTACATGCGCATGATCAGCGAGCGCCACTACAGCACCCGCAACGAAATGGTCCCGCTCTCGTTCAAGGAGGAGGAATGGCTCGCAAAGCGGCGCAGGTCCACTTCCCCTGTGATGGTGGACTTCTCGCCGTGGCCGTTCAAGATCCAAGGGGACAAGGGGCAGGCCGCAGGGCTCGCGGAGCTGCTGCAGGACGAGATCAAGCGCAAGACGGGGCTTGTGATCATGCCCCAGGAGCAGACCGGTCTGTTGACCGCCCAGGCGAAGTTCATGCGCGGCGAGACCAGCCTCTGGATCCCGTATCCGGCCAAGGCCCCGGAAGCCACATACGGCGCCACGACGGTCTTCTCGCTCCCAGTGCCGCAGTCGGTGGGCGATTTCTACGGGGCGGAGGATGAACACCTCGAGTTCGAGATGTTCGCAGGCCCCGGGACGCCGCCCGAGCTGGTGTCGATACTCCGCAAGGCGGCAACCAGCATAGACCCCGTGCATCTCCAGGAGATGTTCATGGGCGCGGCGGCGGAACGCAGGGTCGTGCATCGCGTGTTCGGCCTCACCGGCGCGGAACTCGTGAGGGTGATCCTGGGCGTGGTGCTGCTGGTCTTGCTCGGAATCGCCGTATACGGCTTCGTGATGATCCGCCTGCTGAAGCGCGAGGCCGCCCGCGCCAACGACGCGGCGGCGAAGGCGGAGGAGCACGCGCAGGCGAAGACACGATTCCTCGCCATGATGTCGCACGAGCTCCGCACCCCCCTCAACGCCGTGATCGGATTCGCCGAGTTCCTCTCCCACGAGGACATCGACGAGCGCCGCCGCAAGGAATACACCGACGGCATACTCCTCAGCGCCACCGCGCTCCTCGAGCTCATCAACGACATCCTCGACCTCTCCAAGCTCGACGCCGGCGCGATGGAGATGCGCTCCGGCGCCTGCGACATGCAGCAGCTCATGCGCGAGCTGCCCGCCATCTTCGGCTACCGCGTCCGCCGCCACGGCGTCAAGCTCAGGGTCATCGGCCCGGCCTCCGGCGACATCCCCGTGCTCACCCTCTCGCAGCAGGGCATGCGGCAGATTCTGATCAACCTCGTCGGCAACGCCGCGAAGTTCACCAAAGAGGGCGAGATCCGCGTGGAGGTGGGATGGGACGCCGAGCCGCACACCCTCAAGATCACCGTCTCCGACACCGGCTGCGGCATATCGAAGGCGAAGATGGAACGCCTCTTCGACCCCTTCGTCCAGGACATCGCAAGCCGCATGAACACGAACGACGGCGAGATGAAGGGAACCGGCCTTGGCCTGCCGATCGTGAAGCGGATGGTGGACAACGCCCACGGCTCGGTGAAGGCGGACAGCACCCCCGGCAAGGGAACGTCGTTCGAGATCATCATCCCCGGCCTCGCCGTCGCCGAGGGCGTGTCGGCCTCCGCCCGCTCCGCCGAGGAGACAATCCGCTCGGCCATGCCCGAGCGCGTGCTCGTCGTGGACGACATGGCCATGAACCGCAAGATCCTCGGCATCCACCTCAGCAATCTGAAGATCAAGGACATCCGCTACGCCGAGAACGGCGAAGACGCGCTGAACGTGATGAAGGAGTGGGTGCCCGACCTCGTGCTCTCCGACATGT
>CAMOHV010000320.1 GCA_946615275.1 uncultured Verrucomicrobiota bacterium
ACCATTCTCCTCCAGCACCTTCTTCGCTTCTGAATAATTCATCTCTTCTCCTGTTCTTCTTTTTGTCTTTATCTCTATTTCAAATTCTCCATTCTCAATTCCCAACCCCCAATTCTCAATTCTCAATTCCCTACTGTCCTGCCGTGAAGAGCGCGTTCGTCGCGTAGTAGGGATCAGAGGTGTAGCGGCAACCAAGGCGGCGGAGGCCCGCCTCGTCGCCGGGCGTCGCGATGTGCGTAAGATGCACCTCGCACCCGCGCAGCTCGTTAAGCTTCTCGCAGGCGATCTGGGCCGCTGGGTTGGTGGTGGAGGATATCGCAAGGCCGATGATCGCCTCGTCCAGGTTGAGGGACGTGTAGGAGCCGCCCTTGAGTATGTCGCGCTTCACGTGCGTGATGGAGCGAATGATGTCCTGGGAGATGAGCGGTATCTGCGAGGGTATGCCAGAGAGCGTCTTGATGGCGTTTATCACGGCGGCGGCGCAGGCGTGCATGTCGTCGGAGTTCTTGCCCGTGACGATGCGCCCGTCCTTCAGGAGTATCGCAGCGCCCGAGACGATTCCATCCTTGCCCTTGCCGGCGTCCTTCGCCTCCTGCGCCACCTTCCGCGCGGCCTCCACGGGGATCCTGTCCTCGCTCTTGAGCCCCAGCTTGCGCATCAGCGCCTCGGAGCGGTCCACCGTGGCGCGGTCGGTGCAGCCCTCGGCAAAGTCCTTGAGGCACCTGAAGTTGCGGCGGATGACCTCCTGCCGCGACGCCTCGCGCACCACCTCGTCGTCGATGATGCCGAAGAAGATGCGGTTCACGCCCATGTCCGTGGGGGACTTGTAGGGGCATTCCCCCTTCGTCATGCGCTCCCATATCGCCTTCAGGAGCGGATAGGCGTCGACGTCGCGGTTGTAGTTCACGGTGGTCTTCCCGTACGCGGCAAGATGGTAAGGATCGATCATGTTGTTGTCCTTGAGCTCGATCGTCGCCGCCTCGTACGCCACGTTGAGCGGATGCTCCAAGGGCATGTTCCACACAGGGAACGTCTCGAACTTGGAGTAGCCCGCCTTCATGCCGCGGCGGTATTCATGGTATATCTGCGAAAGGCACGTCGCAAACTTGCCCGAGCCCGGACCCGGCGCCGTCACCACAACGATGGGGCGCTCGGTGGGGACGTACTCGTTCTTGCCGTAGCCGTCCTCCGAGACGATCGTCTCCACGTCGGACGGATAGCCCTGCGTCACGTAGTGGTAGTACACCGGCACGCCGCGGTTCATGAGGCGCTGGCGGAACTGCTGGGCCGCTATCTGCCCGGAGTAGCGCGTTATCACCACGCCCCTGAAGAGCAGCCCCAGCTTGCGGAGGTCGTCGATCAGCTTCAGCGCGTCGTCGGCGTACGATATGCCGAAGTCCGCGCGCATCTTCTTGTGCTCGATGTCCCCGGCGTAGATCGCGAGGATGATCTCCGCCTGGTCCTTGAGCGACTGCAGAAGGCGCAGCTTCACGTTCGGGTCGTAGCCCGGCAGACAGCGCGCGGCGTGGAAGTCGTTCATCAGCTTACCGCCGAACTCAAGATACAGCTTCCCGAACCTCTCCGCCCTGCGGCGAATCTCCGCCGACTGTTCCGCAAGGTACTTCTCGTTGTCGAAACCGATTTTCATGTCAACTCGCCCTCACGACGCCGCGCCGTTAAGTTCGTCCAGTATCTTCTGTATCTTCCCCTTGCAGCGTCCGCATCCGCCGCCCGCCTTGGTGAAGTTCGTCACCTCCTCCACCGTCGTGAGCTGGTTCTCGGTGATGACGCGCCTTACCTCGTTCTCCGAGACGTTGTAGCACGTGCACAGCAACTCGTCCTCGAGGTTGCGGTCGGCGTTCTCGCCCGTCTTGTAGTTCTTGATGGCGGCCTCGAGCGCCTCGCGCCCCATCACTGAGCAGTGCATCTTCTGCGGGGGGAGCCCGCCAAGGTAGTCGGCGATCTCCTTGTTCGTGATCTTCGAGGCCTCCTCCAGCGTCTTGCCGATCACCATCTCGGTGAGGGCCGACGACGAAGCTATGGCGCTTGCGCAGCCGAACGTCTGGAACTTCGCCTCCTTTATCCGCCCATCCTCCCCCAACTTGAACTGGAAGGTGAGCGCGTCGCCGCACGCAAGCGATCCTACTGTCGCCGTGCCGTCGGGATTCTCTATCTGCCCGACGTTTCTTGGGTTCCGGAAATGATCCAGCACCTTATCAGAATAATTCCACATTGCCTTTATGTTCCTTGTTTTCGCAACGGGATTTCATTATAGCATACTTTCCGCTCGCGGGCAAGACCCACGATTCTGGAGTTTACCCATGGCGGAGTTGTCGCGGCCGACGGCGCGGCGTCACCGCAAAATCACGGTCGTGCCGTCCGCCTGCCACTTCCACGTGATGCGCACCTTCGCCGAAGACGGACCCGCCACGTAGGTGTACTCCCCGCCGCTGAAGGAGGCAATGGGGGCCCAAGTCTCCGTTGTGGCGTTCCACGCCTCCACCACTCCGCCCACGATGCGGCGGATCTTCCCGCTCTCATGGTCGTTCGCATTCCCCGCCGTGAAGGTGTGCGTGCCCTCCACGAGGTAGTGGCCGTGCGCCTCGCCCTCGTAGTCGGAGAACTTCCCGTCCACAAGCACGTTCCATTCCGGCAGATTGCCCTTGAAGCGAGCCTCGTCAACCATGCGGTTGTGCGCCAGCTCGGCGTCGGAGAGCGAGCGGTTGTAGACGCGCAGCGCCTGGATCTTGCCGGTGAGCCGGCGCGCGTCCACGTAGTCGGCGCTGTCCTCCTTGTACACACCGCCGATGTAGAACGGCTGGCCGGAAAACGTCGTGAACTTGGTGCGCCATTTGCCAGCCCAACCCGTCTCGGCGGGAACGACATCCTGGAAGAGCTGGTATCGTCCGCCATGCCAAATGGCCGTGAGGTACTTGCCCTGCCACGAGTTGGCTGGCGAAAGCTCCATGCGCCCGCCGCTACCATCGTCTGTGTTGTTGCGAATCTTGAAGAACGTCCGCGCGACGGCACCGAAGCCATACACGTTCAAATAGTCATCGGTCGATCCGAAATACGTCGGGTAGGTGTCCCCGGACGGTCTGGCGGACGGCTCCGCCTCGCAGACGACCTGGATCGTCGTCTTCCAGTCGATCTTCGGGTCTTCCGCAAGCTTGGCGAACTTTCCGCCATAGCGGAAATGGTAGCCGTCGGCCTCCCAGCCGTCGCCGGCCGAAGCGTTGCTCGCGTAGCCGAACACGGCGTTGAGGTTGACGCCCGCATCGCCCGCGCCGAGGTTAACCCACTCCGTCGCGTCCGGGTCGTGGTCGGCCGTCGCACCGGCGTTGCGGATGCCGTCGTAGAAGAGGTAGAGGCCGTCCTGCACGTAGTCGCCCACGTCGTAGT
>CAMOHV010000321.1 GCA_946615275.1 uncultured Verrucomicrobiota bacterium
CCCCCCCCCCCCGATTCTCCTGCTATCGCCATCCACCTCCTATTGTCATATCCGCCTATTGTCCTATCCTCTTATTGTCCCATCACCCCGCGCACCAGCGCGCTGCCTTCCACTTTTCTCCCACAAGCGGCCCGAATTATGGTATCATATTGGGACATGTCGCTTTAAAGGAGAATCGAAAGCATGAAAAGATCGTCTGTTCTGGAGTTCGCAGGACTCGCCGCGCTCGCCGCGCTCACCGCCGGCTGGGGCTGGGGCAAGGGCAAATGCCCTGAGGCGCCAGCGCCCGCATCGGCCTACACGTCGCCGGAGTTCGTGGTGCCGGCGCCCGACGGCAAGAGCGTGTACGTGACGTCCGGAACAGGCGCGAAGATGATGTGCGTGCCGCTCGCTGGCGGCGACGTGCGCTCCTGGAAGATCGAGTCGACGCAGGCCGCGAAGACCGTCCCCGTGAACCCCACGGGCGTAGCCGTTGGGCCTGACGGCGCGGTGTACGTGACTGCGGGCGTCCAGTGCGGAGAGCTGCAGAAGTTCGACGCGTCGGGTAAGCTCGTCAAGTCCGCCGCCGTGGGGCACTCCCCGCGCGGGCCGGTCGTCTCCGCCGACGGCAGGCTCGTCTTCGTCCTCAACCGCTTCGCTAACAAGGTCTCGGTCGTCGACGCCGCCAAGATGGAGGTCGTCAAGACGATCCCCGTCCCGCGCGAGCCGTTCGCAGCCGCGCTCGGCGCGGGCGGCAAGCTGCTCTTCGTGGCGAACCTCCTCCCGAACTGCCCGTCCACCGACGACGTCGTCTCCGCCAACGTCTCGGTTATCGACACCGCAACCTTCGCAGTCAAGAACGTCCGCCTCCCCAACGGCTCCACCGGCGTGCGCGGCATCTGCTCCTCGCCCGACGGCAAGAGCGTCTACGTGACCCACACGATGGGCCGCTACCAGCTCCCCACCACCCAGCTCGAGCGCGGCTGGATGAACACCGCAGCCCTCTCCGTCTTCTGCGGCGAGTCGGGCGCGTACATCAACACCGTCCTTCTCGACGACGTCGACCGCGGCGCCGCCAACCCCTGGGGCGTGTGCGTCACCCCCGACGGCAAGACGCTCGTCGTGGCCCACGCCGGCACCTGCGAGATATCCATCATCGACCGCAAGATCCTCCACGAGCGCCTCGACAAGGCCGCGCGCGGCGAAAGCGTCTCCGGCATCGTGAAGCACGCCTCCGACGTCTCCAACGACCTCGCCTTCCTCATGTCCATCCGCCGCCGCGTCCACATGGGCGGCGACGGCCCGCGCGGCGTCGCCGTCGTGGGCGGCAAGGCCGTCGTCGCGCTCTACTTCGCCGACAAGCTGGCCGTGGCCGACCTCGCCGACGCCGCCGCGCCCGTCCAGCCCATCGTCGTGGGCAACACCGCCGACATCTCCAAAGACCGCGTCCGCCGCGGCGAAATGCTCTACAACGACGGCTCCATGTGCTTCCAGCAGTGGCAGAGCTGCGCCTCCTGCCACCCCGACGGCCGCATCGACGGCCTCAACTGGGACCTCCTCAACGACGGCATGGGCAACCCCAAGCAGACCAAGAGCCAGCTCTACGGACAGTTCACGCCCCCCACCATGGCCACCGGCATCCGCAAGGACATGCAGACGTGCAACCGCGCCGGCCTCATCCACATCCAGTTCGTCCAGCGCCCGGAGGAGGACGGCCTCTGCCTCGACGCCTACACCGAGTCCATCTCCCCCATCCCCTCCCCCTACCTCGTGAACGGCGAGCTCTCCGACAAGGCCAAGCGCGGCAAGAAGGTGTTCGAGAAGGCGCAGTGCACGCTCTGCCACGGCGACCAGACGAAGACGCCCGACGGCAAGTCCCTCTACACCGACTGCAAGCTCTACGACGTGAAGCTCGGCGTTGCCACTGAAAAGGGCCGCAAGTTCGACACCCCCTCCCTCTGCGAGGTGTGGCGCACAGCCCCCTACCTCTACGATGGACGCGCCCTCACCATGATGGAGGTGCTCACCACCTTCAACAAGGACGACGAGCACGGCGTCACCCAGGGCCTCTCCAAGGATGAGCTCGAGGATCTGAACGAGTACGTGCTGTCGCTGTAGTGGCTAGTGCCTAGTGCCTAGTGCCTAGTGGCTAGTGGCTAGTGATTAGTGATTGGCGTTCTAAATTGGCGAAGAAGATCATAGTGGCGTGCGGAGGCACGGGTGGACATTCCTTTCCGGGCCTCGCTGTGGCGAAGAACCTCGCCGCGCGCGGACACTATGTGATAGTGTGGTCCAGCGGAAGGGCCATCGAGAAGTCGGTGATGAAGTACTGGACCGGCCCAATGTTCTCGACCGGTGCCCGGCCCCTCTCCGCCCGGAACGCCATCGCGAACGCATTCTCTATTCTCCGCTGCCGCCGGCAGATGCGCCGCGAACGCCCCGACGCTCTTCTCGCCATGGGCTCGTACTCGTCCCTCCCGCCCGTCCTGGCCGCGCGGGCCTGCCATGTCCCCATCGTCCTGCACGAGGCGAACACCGTGCCCGGACGCGCCGTTGAGTTCCTGGGTCGCTTCGCGAAGACCATCGCCACCAGCTTCGACGTCACGGCAGACTACCTCCCCGGAAGGCACATCGTCAAGACAGGCCTGCCCGTCCGCGAGGAGATCGCCGGACAGCCGCGCCTCGACGACGTCCCCGAAGACGCCTTCACCGTCTTCGTGACCGGCGGCTCGCAGGGCGCGCACCGGGTGAACGAGCTCACCTCCGCCGCGCTGGCGCTCGTCCAGTCTGAACTCGCTAGGCGCAAATCCCCCCGCAGGCTCTATGTGATCCACCAGACGGGCTCGGCCGACGAGGCGTCAATCGCCGCCGCCTATTCCTCGAAAGGCATAAGCGCCCGCGTGAACGCCTTCGAGCGCGAGATGGGGCGCGCGTTCGCCACGGCGGACGTCGTCGTGGCGCGCGCCGGGGCATCCACCTGCTTCGAGCTCGCCCGCGTGGGCAAACCCGCCTTCTTCATCCCCCTCCCCTCCGCGGTGCGCGACCACCAGCACTTCAACGCGGACGCCTTTGTGCGCGGCGGCGCCGCTTTCGAGGGACGTCAGGATTCGCTCACCCCGCGCGCCATCGCGAACTGGATACTCCACAAGATCGAGCACCCGGAGTCGCTCGACGCCCTCGCCGAGAAGATGCGCGCGATGGCCACGCCCGACGCCGCGGCTCGCGTCGCGGACATCGTGCTGTCCCTCACCCCGACCGCCTGAACGCCCCACCGCCGCGGGAGGGCCGCGCTCCGTCGCGGCCGCGAATCGCCCCGCAACCGCCCACATCCATCGCCCCCGTCTCGATGCAGAATGCGTTCCCTTCTCCTATTGTCCTCATTGTCCTACTCGTCCTAGAACTGCGGCTCTGGC
>CAMOHV010000322.1 GCA_946615275.1 uncultured Verrucomicrobiota bacterium
CGAGCGGCACGTAGCACGCCACCGTGACGAGCGTCGTGGCGATCACGGCGCCGGTGATCTGGCGCATCCCGCGCCGCGCGGCCTCCTTCGCGTCGAGCCCGCCCTCCGCCATGATCGTCTGCGTGTTCTCCACCACCACTATCGCGTCGTCCACCAGCGAGCCGATCACGAGGATGAGGCCGAACATGGTGAGGACGTTCACCGTGTAGCCGAAGGCCCACGTGAAGACGAAGCTCGCGAGAAGCGAGATCGGTATCGCGACGGCCGGCACCACCGTGGCGCGCGCGTCCTGCAGGAAGAGCCACGTGATCAGGACCACCAGCCCAAGAGCCATGAAGAGAGTGGAGACGATGGCCTTCATGAAGACGAGCGTGAACGCGGTCGCGTCGTGGCCGATCTTGAGCGAGACGCCCTCCGGGAGGCGCGCCGTCCAATCGTCCAGCTCCGCCTTCACGCGCCTCACCACCTCCAGCGCGTTCGCGCCGGGCGTCTTGTACACCGCAAGCGCTATCGCCTCGCGCCCGTTGAACGTCGACCTCCCCGCGTAGCTCCGCGAGCCGAGCTCGACGCGCGCCACGTCCCCCAGAAGCACCTGCCCGCCTGTGGCGGCGTCGTTGCGCACCACTATCGCCGCGAACTCCTCGGGCGTCGCGAGCCGACCCTCCACGTTGAGCTTGTACGAGAGGTACGGGCTTGCGTACTCGCCGCCCACCGAGCCCGCCGCCGCCTGCACGTTCTGCCTCTCGATGGCGGACGACACGTCCTGGATCGTCACCCCCAGCCCTCCCATCCTCACCGGGTCCAGCCACACGCGCATCGCGTACTCCCTCGCGGCCATCACCTCCGCGACGGACACGCCGTCGAGACGCATCACCGCCTCCTTCACGTTCTTCTCCACGTAGTCGCCGAGCTGCTCCAGCGTGAACTTCCTGCCGTCCGTCGTGAACGCGTACATCGCGAGCATGTCCGAGTTGCGCTTCTGCACCATCACTCCGCGCTGCCTCACTACGGCGGGGAGCTTGGCCTCGGCGCGCTTGACGGCGTTCTGGAGGTTGACGAGCGCCATGTCGGAGTCGGCCCCGGAGATGAACGCGACGGAGCAGGAGTAGGAGCCGGAGTTGTCGCAGGTGGAGGAGTAGTAGGCCATGTTCTCCACGCCGTTGATCTGGTCCTCGACTGGCGTCGCTATGGCGTCCGCCACCACCTGCGCGCTCGCGCCGGGGTAGCTCGCGGAGACGCGGATGGTGGTGGGCGCGATCTCGGGATACTCCTCCACGGGAAGGCGCAGCACCGCGATCAGCCCGCAGAGGCTCATCGCTATGGCGATCACGAACGCGAAGCGCGGGCGGTCTATGAAGAATTGGCTTATCATCTTTCGTTCACCTTGTCTGATTTCGTCAAGAGGTCGGTCCAGTCGTAGTGGCCGAGGGCGGCGTGGACGCAGTCGGCGTAGGTCGTCCTGACCGATTCTTCGGCCAGCACCTCATGCCACGACGGCGGCGGGGCGTGGATGGAGAGCGACGCCACGAGCCCGGGCTCCAGGAAGCGGGCGTGGGCGGCGGGGATCGCCGCGCGCCCCTCCGCCACGATCTCAACCGGAGCGCCGCCGCATCGGCGGGAGAGCTCCCTCGCGCACAGAAGCGCGTCCTCCGCGCGCGCCCCCACAAGCTCGCGCCCCAGCCAGTAGTACATGCAGGCGATCTCGTCGTCGCCCTCGTGGCTGCGGTAGTCGCGGTGAGGCATGGAGGAGGACTCCCCGAAGACGCGCAGATCCGCGACCATCACCGTGCGCCCCGCCGTGCGGAGCGCGTCCACTCGCGGCGCGAGCGACGCGCGGCGCGGCGCGTCCGAGACGAGCAGCACCGGCGAAGGAGCCGGCATCGGGCCGAAGACGAAGACCGGGAGCGGAACGTCCCCTTCCGCGAGGATCGTCGCGCGCCACACGCCGTTGGAGGAGACCTCGCCCGAGACGCGCGCCGGCGGTATGTCCGCGAGCGGGCGCACGCCGGCGAGGGCCCTTACCCTCTCCTTGTCCGGGCGCGGCGGGCGCGCCGCGTCGAGGCGGGCCAGCTCGTCGCGCATCAGGTCGTATGCGCTTCTCGCGCCTGGCAGGTCGAGGACGCATCCCGTCGGCGTGGCGTTCGCCTCCGCCGCGCCGGAGAGGCCGAAGTCGCCGTCGTGCTCCGTGTAGTCGAGCTGGCGGTACGACGGGTCGCCAGGCGGCGGAAGATCCGTCTCGTCCATGAGCCATCGGCGCATCCAGTCTATCGAGGCGGCGCGCGACGACGGCGGCCACGAGTGCGGCCCGGGGGCGTCTATGAAGGCGAATCGTCCCCCCTGGCCCAGCGCCTCGTACACCTCGCGCGCGGCGAGGCGGGTGGAGAACGCGCCGTGGAACGGGAAGAAGTCGCTCTGCGTGTTCACCTGCAGGAACGGCGAGGGCGCGCGCAGGAGGATGATGCCGAGATGGTTGAAGCCGTACGCGAGCTGCCCGTGGAAGTTCTGCTCGCCGTCCTGCGGGCCGCGGGAGAACGCCACCGCGCCGAGGTTCGTGAGGTAGCCGCTGGGCGCGGCCGCGCGGATGCGCGGGTCGAGTGCGGCGATGTAGGAGGAGAGCGTGCCGCCGCCGGAGTGCCCCATCACGCCGAGGCGGCCGGGGTCCACCTCGGGCCGCGCGGCGAGGACGTCCAGCGCGCGCATCCCGTCCCAGATGCGGAAGCGCCCCGTGGACCAGCCCAGCAGCATGGCGCGGTGGCCCACGTGGTTGTGGGCGGGGCCGTTGAAAACCTTGGCGAGGGCGCGCTGCTGGCGGCGCTCGCCCTGGTCGATGGGGTCGTAGACGAGCGCGGCGAAGCCGGCGCGCGCGCACTCGAGCGTGACGCGCTGGTAGTGGCGCGCGGCCTTGCCGGCGTCGGAGTGCCCGCAGGGGATCAGCACGCCGGGGCGGCGGCCGGGGAAGCGCGCGGGGTCGGGGAGGAAGAGATGCGCAGTCACGAAGAAGCCGGGCTGGCTCTCGAAGAGGATCACGTGGATAGAGTAGCCGTCGCGCCGGACGACGCGGATCGTCCGCGCGTTGAGCGGCGTGCGCTCGGGGAAGCCGCCGAAGGAGGCGACGAGCGCGGACCGCACGGCTGACTGGCGGCGCGCAAGGGCGTCCGGCGTGCGGCAGGCGCGCCAGGCGTCGTCCACGGCCCTGTCCGCCGCCAGCACGGCCTTGTACGCCTCGCCCCACACGAGCCAGTCGCGCACCGGCAGCATGGTCCGCGAGAGCTCTTTCCCCACCGCAGCCGCAGGAAGGGCTGCGCCCACATCGGCCGACGCCGCCATGCAGACGACCGCCGCAAGGGCCGCCAATCTAACTGATGTCCTCATC
>CAMOHV010000323.1 GCA_946615275.1 uncultured Verrucomicrobiota bacterium
AAGGAGATACAATGGAGACAAGACTGTCAAAATGCCGTTCAGGCGCCGTGTGCGGCGTCGAGGCGCGCGCGGTGGAGATTGAGGTGTGCTCTGAAAGCGGCTCGCCCCAATTCACGATCGTGGGGCTGCCGGACCAGGCCGTGAAGGAGGCCAAGGACCGCGTGGCCACCGCGATCGGAAATTCAGGATTCACAAGGATAGAGTCCAACATCACGGTGAACCTCGCGCCGGCGGATGTGCGCAAGGAGGGGCCGCTCTACGACCTTCCCATAGCGGTGGGGCTTCTGGTGGCCGCGGGCAGGATAAACTGCCCGGACCTCATGGACTTCGCCCTTGCAGGCGAGCTGGCGCTTTCGGGCGAGGTGCGCCCAGTGGACGGCATACTCCCGATAGCGCTCGAGATGCGCAGGATCGGGCAGCGCGGGATCATCGTGCCGGCGGCCAATGCGGCGGAGGCGTCGATGGTGGACGGCATCGACGTCTATCCAGTTCGTTCGCTTCGCGAGGCGGCCGACTTCCTTGCGGAGGCGATCGACATCATGCCGGTGAAGTCCGATCCCGGCATGTTCGTGGCGGCGGACGTCGACGGCGGCGACGACTTCGCCGACGTCAAGGGGCAGATAACCGCGAAGCGCGCCATAGAGGTGGCCGTGGCCGGCGGGCACAACATCCTGATGTGCGGCACTCCCGGCTCTGGCAAGACGATGCTCGCGCGCCGCATACCATCCATCCTGCCACCGCTCACCGTGGCGGAGGCGCTGGAGGTGACGCGCATCCATTCCGTGGCGGGGACGCTGCCGGAGGGCACGCCACTCGTCACGCGCCGCCCGTTCCGCGCGCCGCACCACACCGTCTCCGACGCGGGGCTTCTTGGTGGCGGAGCGCATCCCGGGCCGGGCGAGGTGTCGCTCGCGCACAGGGGGGTGCTGTTCCTCGATGAACTGCCGGAATTCCGCCGGAACGTCCTGGAGGTGCTGCGCCAGCCGCTCGAAGATGGGCATGTGGTGGTGTCGCGCGTGGCGGCGTCATGCGATTTTCCGTCGCGCTTCACGCTCGCGGCGGCGATGAACCCCTGCCCGTGCGGATACTTCGGCGATCCGCGCAGGCCGTGCCGCTGCTCGCAGGCGCGGATAATGGCGTACCGCAACCGCATATCGGGTCCGCTACTGGACCGCATAGACATACAGATAGAGGTGTCGGCGGTGTCGTGCGACGAACTGGCGGACCTGCCGCGCGGGGAGTCCTCGGCCGCGATCCGCGCGCGTGTTGTGGCGGCGCGCGAGAGGCAGAGGAGGCGGTTCGCGGAGGTTCCCGGAGTCACATGCAACGCGGAGATGCGCTCTCGCGACCTCGCGAGATTCTGCCGGCTTGACGCCGAGGCGCAGAGGTTCATGAAGGGCCGCCTCAGGGAGCTGGACCTATCGGCACGCGCATACGACAGGGTGCTCAAGGTGGCGCGCACGATAGCGGACCTCGCGGGGCGGGAGGACGTGACGTGGGAGGACGTGAGCGAGGCGTCCGGCTACCGTGCGCTCGACCGTTCGTTCTGGATCTAAGGGGGAGGCTGGGCGATGCTGCTTTCCGAGAGCAGGCGTGTCGTGAGCGCGCTCTCAGTGATGGCGGGCGTGTTCGTGGCGGGGATCGCGACGGGCTTCGCGGTACCTGACGCGGCGGGCGTATGGCCGTGGCTCGCGGCGGGATTGGCGTGGGCGGCGCTGGTCGTGTTCGGCTGGTCGTTGCCATGCCCGCGCGCGGTGTTCGTGTTCCTTGCGGGAATGGCGCTTGCGCTGCGAACGGAGAGCGCGCTAGACGGCGTGAAGGCGCACTCCTGGCAGCGCGCGCCCGGAGGCGGGGCGCCGACATGGCGGCTTGTCGTGGAGGGGGGCGTGTTCGCACGTCCAGCAAAAGAGAAGGACATTATATGGGTGCAGTTCACGTCGCATGTGGGCCCGCAGCCGGTTAAGGTGGTTCTGCCTGTTGCGCGCGTGGCGCAGCGTCCGCGGCTTGGCGAGATATGGGAGTGCACTGGGTGGCTCAAGATCCCAAAGGATCCGCGCGAGAGGTACAAGGAAAGGATGCTTTGGGTGGGAGAGGGGGGCATGTTCCGTCGCGTGGAGGCGGCTGGGTGGCGCGCATGGCGGCGGATTGTACGCGACATCGGCAGCGAGCTCTCGCGCCGCATGGGCCTGGGGCTTGGATGGTGCCCGGAGGTGGCGGCGCTGAACAGGGCGATGCTCCTTGGGAGAAGGGCGGGGGTGCCTCCGTCGCGGAAGGAGTCGTTCGTGGTGTCGGGCACGGTGCATGTGTTCGCGATCTCCGGGCTTCATGTGATGCTGATAGCGCATCTTCTGGAGAGGCTTCTGTCGGCGGTAGGCGTCCCGGTGAGGCTAAGGAGCGTTTTTGTGATACTGCCGCTGGCTGCGTTCGTGGTGCTCACGGGGGCGCGTCCAAGCGCGGTGCGCGCGGCGCTGATGGCCGGGTTCTACTATTCGGCGGCGTTCTTCGGGAGAAGGCCGGACTCGCTTGCGGCGTGGTCGCTCGCCGTGTTCACGGTGTACGGGCTCAATCCCGAGAGGTTCTTCGACGTGGGCTGCGCGCTGTCTTTCACGGTCATGCTTGGAATAGTGGTTTGGCTGAAGTGGATGGCGGCGTTTTCGCCGCCGCGCGCGGTTCGCCAGTTCCTGGCCTTGAGGCCGGTTGCGTGGCTTCGCCGCAAGACGGGGTGGCTGTTCGACGGCTACCATGTCTCTCTGGCCGCCTGGGTGGCTGGCACGCCCGTGGCGGCGCGTCTTTTCGGCAGGTTCACCTGGGGAGGGCTTGTCGCGAACATCGCGGCGGTGAAGCTCGCGGCTCTTTCGGTGGTGTTCGGTTTCGCCGGAGTGGCGACGAGCTTCATCAGCGTGAAGGCCGCCGTCTTCTTCAATCTGCTCGCCGCGCTGTCCACCTACTGTCTCCTCATGCTCGCGGATGTCGTGGCCATGCTGCCGGACGTCTCGTTCTCGGTGCGGGAGTGGACGCTTCTCGAGTGTTCCGCATGGTACGGCGCCTTCATCCTTTTGCTGCTCTCTCTGGAACGCATTCTTCCGCGCCGCAATGATCTTTCGGGGAATTGGTGGGCGTAACGTTTGAGGTCAACATCGTCCGACAATCCGCCAATCCAATCGCACGTCATTGATGAACATCTTTGGACAATGAGAGTGCTGGGAATGTTTGTTGTCATGCTTTCACGGGGATATAGTCGAGTGACCCATGTGGCGGCGTAAATTCCCGATTGACATAACGCCCGTGAACCGCTATACTTCTTATAACCTTTCAACCTCAAAAGGAGAACTCATGAACAGACGTGAATTCGTAGGAGCTTCGCTCGCGGCC
>CAMOHV010000324.1 GCA_946615275.1 uncultured Verrucomicrobiota bacterium
CGTGCGACTTCCTCCTCAGGAAGATCATCGGCGAGAAGAAGTACGAGGACGTCACCGACGACGACATGCAGCGCTTCATCGACGATCCCGACTTCGATTTCCGCAACCCCGACCTCAACGCCTTTGCGAAGCGCGGCGGACGCATCATCTCCTACGCCGGCCTCGAGGACACGACCGTGCCGTATCTGCCGATAGTCGAGTACTACGACCGGGCCTCCGGCGTCTGCGGCGGCCCCAAGAACATCCGCGAATTCTACGCCCTCTATCTCCTCCCCGGGCGCAAGCACGGCGCGAAGCATGGCCCGGGCGGCCAGCCGCAGGCCTTGAATGAGAAGATAGTCGCATGGGTGGAGAAGGGCGAGAAGCCCGGGGTGATCAAGCTCGACATGACGGCAGGTCCCGTCAAGACGCTCGACATCGCCCCGTACTGATGTGGAGGCTGGGTGCAGAGGACGAGCAGACGCCTTGAGATGTTCGCGAAGGCGTTCCGCCCTGTGGCGGAGCATCCTTCGCCCGACGTGGCGCTGCCTTCGTTTGCCGGATCGTCCGCCGCCTTCGCCGCCGCGTCGCTGGCCCTGGGCGCGCGCGGAGCGCCGTTCGTCCTCGCAGTGACGCCAGGCCTCGTGGAGGCGGACTCGCTCGTCGAGGATCTGCGCGTTCTGGAGAGGGAGGCGCCTGTGCGCACACTGGAGTTCCCGCCGATCCTCGAGGACGACCGCTCCGCGACGGCCGCGCGGCTCAAGGTCTCGGCCGCCATCGGCGCGTACTCGATGAGGCCGTATCCGTTCGTGGTGGTGGCGCCGGTCGCGGCGCTCTCCCAGAAGCTGCCGGCGGCGGCGGCGGTGGCGGACGCCACGCTGCGCCTCGCGGCGGGCGGAGGCGACGGAACGCCGCCTTTCGCGGAGGTGCTGGAACGCCTGTCCGCGGCGGGATACGAGCGCGTTGCTGAGGTTACGGAGGAAGGGCAGTATTCGGTGCGCGGCGGCGTCGTGGACGCCTGGCCGCCGGCGGCGGAGCGCCCGGCCCGGGCGGAGTTTTTCGGCGACGACCTTGAGTCGCTGCGCGTGTTCGACCCGGCCACGCAGGTGTCGGTGGGGCGCGTCGAGTCGGCGGAGTTCCCGCCAGTGGAGATAAAGTCGGGCGAGACGCGCACGCTTCTCGACGTCGTGCCGGAGGGATGCGCCGTGCTGTGGCTCGAGCACAACGCGTATCCATTCGGCGCGCCGCCCGCGCCAAGGGCCGCGCGGCGCATCTTCACGGGAGACCCCGCGCCGCGGGGCGTGCCCACGGCCGACTTCGCGGTGTCTCCGCTTCCAGGCTTCGCGGAGCTGCGCGCGCCGGCGGGCGCGGTCGATCCAGCGCTCGCCGAGGCCGTGCGCTCGAAGCTCGCCGCCCATCTCCTGGCCGCCGAACGGCGCGGGGCGTTCGTCTCGGACGACGCGGACCTCGCCGGCGGGTTCGAGGTGCCGGGGCTCGTGGTGGTCGCGAAGAGCGACCGCGCCCCGGCCGCCCGACGCGCGCGGCCCGCCGCCCGCGCGCATGTCGGCGCGCGCCTCTCCGAGACCTTCGACCTCGCCCCGGGCGAGCTGGTGGTGCATCTCGAGCATGGCGTGGGCCGATTCCTCGGCTCCACCGAGGTGGAGGTGAACGGCGCGCGCAGCGAGGTGTTCACGATCGAGTACGCAGACGGCGGAAAGCTCTACGTGCCCGTGGAGCACGCGCATCTCCTCTCGCGCTATGTGGGCGTGAAGGGCGCAGACGTGAAGCTGCACACGCTCGGCGGGAGGCGCTGGACGCGCGAGAAGGCCGCCGCGCAGAGGGCGGTGCAGGATCTCGCCGCCGCGCTCCTCGAGACGCAGGCCCGCCGCGCCGTCGTCCCAGGCTTCGCCTACGACGTCAATCCTCCCGGCATGGAGGAGTTCGAGGCCGCCTTCCCCTACGAGGAGACGCCCGACCAGGCGCGGGCCATCGACGACGTCAAGGCCGATCTCGCCTCGCAGAAGCCAATGGACCGCCTCGTGTGCGGCGACGCGGGCTACGGCAAGACGGAGGTGGCCATGCGCGCCGCATTCATCGCCGCCATGAACGGCAAGCAGACCGTCCTCCTCGCCCCCACCACCGTCCTCGCCGAGCAGCACTACGAATCATTCCTCGCCCGCTTCGAGAACACGCCCGTGCGCATCGAGACGCTCAGCCGGTTCGTCTCCAACGAGGCCAAGAAGGGCGTCCGCGCGCGCCTCCTCTCCGGCGCAACTGACATCATCATCGGCACGCACGCGGTCCTCTCCTCCAAGGTGGCGTTCCACGACCTTGGGCTCATCGTGATCGACGAGGAGCAGCGCTTCGGCGTGAAGCACAAGGAGCATCTGAAGCGCCTTCGCGCGACGGCCGACGTCCTTACCCTCAGCGCAACGCCCATACCGCGCACGCTATACCTCTCCATGACCGGAGCGCGCGACCTCTCCATACTCCGCACGCCGCCCCGCGAGCGCGTGGCCGTGGAGTCGAACGTCGTGCGCGACACCGACGCCGTGGTGGAGCGCGCCATACGCCGCGAGCTCGCGCGCGGCGGGCAGGTGTACTTCCTCCACAACCGCGTCCTCACCATAGACGGCGTGGCGAAGCGCGTCCATTCGCTCGTCCCGGAGGCGAAACTCGACGTCGCGCACGGACAGATGCCGTCCCAGACGCTCGCCGCCAAGATGCTCGACTTCTCGCGCGCGAAGACGGACGTCCTCGTGTGCACCACCATCGTGGAGTCCGGCCTAGACATCCCCCGCGCCAACACAATCCTCATCGACCGCGCCGACCGCCTCGGCCTCGCCGAGCTCTATCAGCTCCGCGGACGCGTCGGGCGCAGCGCCCGCCAGGGCTATGCATTCTTCCTCCTCCCATCGGACGGCCTTGTGGACGCCGAGGCCCGCGAGCGCCTCGACGCCCTCAAGAAGCACGGCGGCCTCGGGGCCGGCTTCAACCTCGCCCTGCGCGACCTTGAGATACGCGGCGCCGGCAACCTCCTCGGCAGCGAGCAGAGCGGACACATCGCCGCAGTCGGATTCCAGCTCTACTGCCAGCTCCTCCAGCGCACGATAGCCCGCATGAAGGGCGAGGAAGTGCCGATGATAGTCAATGTGTCGCTCAACCTCGACTTCCTAGACCTCTCCCCGGGCAGCGCCGACGCCGACGAATGCGGCGCATGCCTCCCCTACGACTACGTGGAGGACGAGGCGCAGCGCATGGATTTCCACAAGAGGCTCGCCGAGACGGCATCCGTCCCCGCCGTAAAGCGCCTCCGCGCCGAGCTGGCCGACCGCTATGGCCGCCTCCCGCGCGCGGCCGCGCGCCTCGTGAAGCTCGCCGAGCTGCGCGT
>CAMOHV010000325.1 GCA_946615275.1 uncultured Verrucomicrobiota bacterium
CGAGAGAAATCCAACGAGGGGGGAACGTCGGATTTTTTAGTGCGTCAGCCCTGGGTGATTTGGAGGTTCCCAAAAAATTCTCCGGTTCGCCATCCACCAGAAACCAGGCACTTTGTTTTCATGCACGAAAAAATGGGGAACCTCCCAATGGGGGAATTTATGGTATAATCTTCTGCGATGGAATCGTCAGACACAGAGACGGGCGCGCATGAAGCCGCCGTGGGTGACGCGCTTGCGAAGGTGCGGCGCATCGTCGTGCATGGCGGACTTGCGCATGTCGACGATATAATGGCCTGCGCCCTCGCCTACGCCTTCGGCGTTCCGCACGACGCGCAGATCGAGCGGCGCAATCCGACGTCGGTGGAGCTTGCCGACGTCTCCACGCTCGTTATGGACGTTGGCGGCGTGCACGACCCCTCGCGCCTCGACTTCGACCACCACCAGCGCCCGCGCGCCGAGGAGCCGAAGTGCGCCTTCAAGCTGCTGGGCGAATGGCTCGGCGTTGACGCCGAGCTGGCGACGCTCTTCCCGTGGTACTCCGTCTGGAACGCCATCGACGTGCTGGGCCCTTTCGCCGCCGCAAGGCAGATGGGGACTTCATGGGGCCAGATTGAGGGGATCGTCGACAACCCACTCGTGGATTTCGTGGTAAGGCGTTTCGCCGACGATCCCTCGTTCCGCTGCAAGACGGCGCGGACCCTCGGCAATGGAATTGCGCTCACGCGCCGCCTCTGGGGCTCGTTCAGGGAGAAGCTCGTGGCCAGGACTCTTGCGGGTCTCCCCGTCGCCGACTTCACCGCCTGCGCCGCCGAGGAGATATCGCGCTGCTCGGACGCCTGGATTCGCCTCAATTCGCCGGCCTGCATAGTTAGCAGGGACAGCCGGGGCGCAGGTCTCACGATCCTCCGCTGCAACGACGACCCTCGCCTCGACTTCACGCGCTGCGCGGGCCGGCCCTATGCGGCCTACTGCCATCCCGGAGGCTTTCTGCTGAAGACGGTCAGCCTCTCCGACGACCCGGAGGAGGCCGTCCGCGACGCCCGGGTCAGGTCTTCAGATGCCGCGCGACCTGTCTGAGAGGCCAGCGCGCACGAGGGCGTAGGCGCGTGTGCCGTCGGGGCGGATGAAGATCGCGGCGGAGTCGAGGAAGCGTATCCAGTTCGCCTCGTCGAAGTCGGTCTTGACGCCGCGCGCGTGGAGGAAGGCGCCGTTGTAGAGGTCGTGGGTGGTGAAGATGCCGAGGCGCGCGGAGAAGCGCGAGAGGCACCACTCCTCCAGCCTGTCGGAGGCGGAGGCGAGATCGTTGAAGCCGCGTTGCCGGCCGACCTTGAAGTAGGCGAAGATCTTGTCGAAGAAGGAGCCGTCGCGGAAGAGGTCGAAGACCTCCAGCTGGTCGGCGAAGTAGAATGAAGAGTTGCCTAGAAGATCGTCCGTCGGGATGTCGGCGCCGGGGATGCCCATGCCCTCGGCGATTCCGGCGGCGGTCAGGCGCGTGCGTCGGAGGGGGCTTGAGAGGAACTGCACGTCGTCTGCGAGGGGGCGCAGGATGCGTCCGAACGCGACGGACATGGCGTAGCCGGCCTCTGTCAGGGGGAGCGCTGCGCCGAACGTGGGGTCTTCGTGGTCTATGCGCGGGCGTTCGCCGTGGCGCACCATGAGAAGCGCGCGGCTGCCGGCCTCGACCTCCGCCACGGCCTCTTGTATCGTCATCTCATTCTTCAGAGCCATGGAGAATATTGTAGCATATTTCCGCCGTGCGCGTTAACACGATTTCGCCCTTGCGCCAGGGGCGCGGATTTGGCATAATGTAGACGCAATGAAGAAAACCATCCTATTCACGCTTGCCACGGCCGGCGCGCATCTTCTCGCCTTCGACGCGTCGGAGTGCGGCTTCTCGCCGGACGCCACGGGCAAGGCCAACACCGCCGCCCTGCAGCGCGCGTTCGACCGCGGAGGCACCATCACCGTTGAGCGGCCCGGCCGCTACAAGATCGCCGACACGGTCTTCATCGGCGACGACACCACCCTCATCTGCGGCGCGGGCGTCGTGTTCGTCAAGTCCGACGAAGGCAAGCGGTTCGCCCAGGTGATCCTCAACAAGGGCGCCCTCACCAAGACATGGAACAGGAACATCGAGATCACCGGACTCGAGATATCCGTGAACGGCATGGACCACAACGACTGGAAGGTGTTCGGGCTGAGGGGCCATCTCGCGTTCTTCTACGCGAAGGACGTGCGCATCAACCGATTCCGCTGCCTCGACCTTGGCCGCGGGCAGTACTGCATCCACATCTGCACGTTCGAGGACGTGATCGTGGACGACGTGAAGATCTTCGGCTGGAAGGACGGCGTCCACTTCGGGCGCGGCAGGCGCTTCACGGTCCGCAACGGCGTGTTCGACACCGGCGACGATCCTATCGCCCTCAACGCCCACGACTACTCCTCCGGCAACCCGGAGCTCGGCTGGATCGAGGACGGCGTGATAGAGAACTGCCACGACCTGGACAACCCGCAGCGGCGCGTGGGCTACTTCTGCCGCATCCTCGCCGGCGCGTGGTGCGACTGGAAGGAGGGCATTGTCGTCCAGCAGGGCGACAGCGTCATCTCCGGCGGGACTCTCTACCGTGTCTCCATGCCCGTGGACGGCAAGACGTACGTCTCCAAGACGCGCCCGACGCACAAGAAGGGCCAGGTGAAGCTCGACGGCATCAACTGGGTGTGGGTGCAGGACGAGCCCGTCTATGAGTGCGGCGTCAGGAACGTCGTCTTCCGCGACATCTTCCTCCACCAGCCGCGCACGGCGTTCTCCGTGCACTTCGACGTGGGCAAGTTCTCCCGCTCCTACTATCCCGGCGCGAAGCCGCCGAAGCAGGAGGGGATAGTGTTTGACAACGTGCAGGTGCTATACACCAACAAGGTGACGTTTCTGAGCGTGGCGACGCCCGTGGACTCGCTCTCCATCAACAACTGCACACTGCGCGACAACAACATCAGCTTCGTATCCAACAAGGCCATGCAGGACTACGGGCCCACCAAGGTGCAGATGAACGGCTGCAGGTTCTACGCGAAGGGGAAGTGGGAGCTTGTGAGGAACACGATCGCCAACAAGCGCGTGGAACTTGTCACGACGGGCTCGATGACATACGATCCGGCGTTCTCGGCGTCGGTCTCCAAGACGGGTTCGGTCAAGGTGTCGTCCGACCTGCCGGGCCTTCGCCGGAACAATCATGTCAATGTGCCTACGCCATGAAGATACAGATACTGCCATCGCTCCTCGCCGCCGACTTCGGCCGGCTCTCCGACGAGATACTTCGCGCCGAGCGCTCCGGCGCCGACGCCCTGCACCTCGACATCATGGACGCGCATT
>CAMOHV010000326.1 GCA_946615275.1 uncultured Verrucomicrobiota bacterium
ACGTCATCGTGAGCATCCCCATGACGACGAAGATGACGAGCGCCACCACGACGCCCACGCTCCCGCGCTCGGAGGCAAGCCGCCCCGAGAGAGTTTCAAAATCTATCCTTTCAACTTTCAACTTTTCAACCTTTCAACCACAATCTATCAACCACCAACTATCAACTAACCTCACTTCCATTTCCACTCGCCTCCCGAATATTCCTGGCGGTCCTTGTCGATGATCAGGCCCGTGTCGCTTCCCGCGGAGAGCGAGCCCGGCTTGTCTTCCACTATGCCGTCCGCGGCATCCACGATCTGGTCGATCGACTTGCCTTCCTTCTTGGCGTGGCTCGCGCTCGCCAGCCCGAGCAGTGCGCCGTACTCTATCTCACGCTGGTATGCGTCGTCCGCCTTCTTCATGTAGCTTTCCACCTTCGCGCGCATGCCGGCCGTGCTCTTGACGATGTCGTAGGCCACGCAGTCCTTTGGGAACTTGAACGACGCGTCGTGCGCCGCGTCCAGCACCGACATGCTCCTTCTCTTCGCCATCAGCTTGATGCATGCGTCCACATAGCCGTCGACGACGCACTGCCGCCGGTCCTGTTTGAACTTGTTCGCCGCGTTGACATAGGCGTTCCACTCGTCGCGCAGCGCCACGGCCGCCGCGTCGACCTCGCCGAGCTTCTTCTTGAGGTTCTTCTTCATTGTGGCCCACTTCTCGCGGGCCCTCTTCGCCAGGGCCTTCGGATCCTTCATCGCGGCCTCGTCCGACGGATCGTACACGGGATCTCCCTCGTCGCCCGTCCAGTTCGCGTTGCCGTTCTCGATGTCCTCTATGTCGTGTATCTCCCGCTCGATGAGGCTCTTTATCACGGCGAACGACTTGTCCGCCTTCTCTGCGGCCTTCTGAAGCTCCTTCTCCTTCTGCGTCCACGCGGCAAGGTCCGCGCCCTCGGTCCATTTCACCATGTTTGGCACATTCACCTTGTTGCGGGAGGCGAAGGCGATGATCTGCGACACGGCCTTGTTCGAGTCGAACTTCCCGGGGCCGAACGCGGACGAAAGAGCCGCCGCGTTTTTTCCGATGCCGTTGGCTATGGAGAGGAATGCGCTCTGCCCGGAGACGAACCAGTTGTATGTGGAGTCGTCGCATGTGAGCGACTTGTTCTTCGCGAACCACGCGCCGAACTGGGAGTTGCCGTTGCTGTACGCGATGCTCGGCATGTACCGCCTGTGATGCCTCAGCACCTCTTCGCGCTGGGAGTTGAACGGCCCCTCCCAGGGAACGTCGCCGGCCCAGTAGAAATAGTCGCGGTAGCGGTAGCTCGTCGGACTGAAATAGCTGTTGAGATCGGAGAGAAACGCATCCTGCGCCTTGCCGTCGGTGATCGCGCTCCAGCAACTACCGTAGTCTCCGCCGCATTCACCCTTCCCGAGCCCCCACATATCCTTCAGCTCGACGCAGCGCTTCCAGGACTTCGCGTACCAGGCGTCGTCTCCGAGCGTGATCGTTTCGGCGCAGATCCTGTACTTCATGCCGAACTTGACGAACTTGAGGTAGTACTTCATCTCCCTTGCGAGGTCGTCGAGCTCGGCCATCGCGGCATTGTTCGTGTACGAACCTTCCTCGAACGCGGTCGCGCCCTCGGAGTAGAGGTGCTCGTTCTGGATGTCCGGCTGCGGGAACACCATGCTGTGCCCCTTCGCGACGGGGGCCTTCGACTTGCCGGCGCCGTATCCCGAGACGACGGGGAAGAGCCATCCGCTCTCGTACGGCCAGTTGACCTCGACGTGCACCATGGCGAGGCCGCCGTTGTTCGCAGGCCAGCCGTGGGCATTCGTCACGAAGTATCCGTCGCTCTTGCCCTCCTTGTCGTAGACCTGCGGATACACGAGGCGGCCGAGGTTGCTGTTCTTCGCGAAGAGGAAGCCGCCCCGCAAGTCGTCCATGTCGGTCACCTCGAGCACCTCCTTGCCCGTCTTGTCCTTCGCGCGCGCTATGCGCGAGGCCGCGCCGTACATCTGCCGCGCGTAGCGCGCTGCGGCGCCCTTGCCGCTGAAGAGGCTGTCTATCTTCGCGCCGTCCTTGCCGAAGATCGAGTCGAAAGCCTTCTGCAGCAGCTTCTGCATCCCGTTCGCGATTGGCTTGAGCGCCCACTCAGTCATCTTGTCCACGATCCCGTTGACGAGGTTCTGGACAAAGGCGCCGATGCCGCTCTCGCCGCTCTTCGCAGTGGTCGGGAGCTTGGCCTTGACCCCCTCCTTGATCCACTTGGGGATGTCTTCGGTCAGCGCGGTCACGACAGACTTGCAAAGCGACGTGAAGCCGTCCGAAAGCGTCTGCCCCGGGCTCGCGCCAAAGTACCCTATGCCGCAGGTGGACATCAGGAACATCGTCGCTATGTTGCCGCGGTTGTTGAACTTGTTCGCGCCCTTTATCACGGTGTCGAGCCCGCCCAGCATCTTCTTGAGGACGTCGGGCATCTTGCTGCCCTTGATGCCGGTCTTGGACTTCTTGTCGAGCGACGAGGAGAAGACGAGCCCGTCGGAGCCGCGCACCATGACGATGCGCCCGACCTGCCAGGCGGCGTGGTTCGCCATAACCTGTGCGTCCCAGAAGCCGACGATCTCGATCATCGCGCTGCAGATCATCGCGACGATGGGCATGACGAGGGCGAACTCGGTGAAGACCGAGGCCCGCGGGGAGGCGACCCGCCTCTTCGCGCGCTCAACGCGCTTTCCGTCGTTTCTCGTCAGCCACTTGAACACGTGTGCGCACCTATAGCTCCTGGACGAACACGGCAACGAGGGTGCCGATCGTTATCGCGAGGGCGTACGGGACCATCGGCGGGTTCCTCAGGCCCTGGCTGCGGCGCGGCATTCCGAAGATTATCCGGAACGCGTTCGCGAGCGTCGTGAGAAGCACGCCCTTCCACGCCATCATCGCCACGGCGATGAGCCCGCCGGCGATGCACGTGTCGCAGACGACCCTCAGCGCCATCGGCCAGCCGACTATCGCGCCAACCGCCGCCATGAGCTTCATGTCTCCTCCGCCAACGACCCCTAGAAGACAAAACGGGAGGAACAATCCCCCCGCAAGTGCCAGCCCGAGAACAGAATCGACAAGCCCCTCGCCGCCGCCCTCTATGACAGCCGCGCCAAGCCCAAGCGCAATCGCGCCCAGCGTAAGCCAGTTTGGGATGCGCCTCTCCCTGATTTCGCCGTAGCAGGCGAAGGCAAGTATGAAAGGCAGCGTTATCCAGACTATCGGCATCAGAATATCGGAAGCTTGATCATCATCTCGCGAAAGGCGTAGTCAAGCCCCAGTCCCTTGAAGAACCAGCTGTCGGGATTGAACGCCAGGACGGCGACT
>CAMOHV010000327.1 GCA_946615275.1 uncultured Verrucomicrobiota bacterium
GGCGAAAAGGAAACGCGCCAATGACACAGCGCCGAACCAGGCGAGCATCGTCTTCAAGTCCGCCACCATCCCGCGCGACACCGCAAGCCACAGCGCCGCAGGATAGACGACGTGCAGCGGCACCAGCCACCAGAGGAACCCATATCTCCCCGCCGAGACCTCCGCGTTCGTGTAGAACACCTGGCACGTCGTGGCCACCGCGATCAACACAAGCCACGGCATGTATCCGGCGTACTCCGCATAGTCGCCGCCATGCGGCATGAGGCCCATGAGGCTCCTGCCCCAAAGTGCGTACACCACCGCCATCGCGGCCGCCACCGCCAGCGCCACCGCCGCGCACTTCAAGACGAACGGCCGGTGCGGCTCCCCCCGCTGCGCCGCGCCGGCCGTATATGGAAACATCACAAGGAGAAGCGGGAACGTGAGATAGTGGAGGAAGTCCGAGAACCTCGACGCCATGTAGTACCCCGCCGAATCCGCCGGCGAAAGCCCCGTGCGCAGCACCGACTGCTCCACGAGCGCCGCCGCCATCGGCACGCCCTGGTACACGAGTATCGCCGCGAACGCCGCCCCAAGCCGCCGTGCCGCCGCGCGGTCCCAGTACGGCTCCGCCTTCACGGAGAAGTCCCCCTTCAGCGCCAACACGCTCCCCGCCATGCGGAACGCCGGCAGCGCCGCCTGCCCCGCGAAATATCCGGCGAGCGCCTTCGCCGGCATCACCGCCGCCATCGTCAGGAACCGCACCACCGCCCCGGCCACCTCAACCGCCGCCAGCGAGCGGAAGCGCTTCAGGGACTGCAGCGCGTCGGTGTACACCGGCGCCACGCACCCCAGAAACGCCGCCGCCACCACGAGGAACCCGACAGACGCGTCGGACACCCTCATCGCCGAGAGGAACCGCGGCATCGACGCCCACGCCGCCGCCAGCACGAGCGCCATCGTCGCGGCCACCGCCGCGAACACGCCAACGAGCAGCGATTTCACCTTCCCTCGCGCCCCCTCCGCCGAAAGCCACGCGCTCTCCTTCATCACCGCCATCGCAAGCGCGAACATCGGCAGGGAGAGGAACGTGGCGAACGACGTAACGGGCAGCACCGCGCCGATGTCCTCGGGCGACACGTAGCGGGGCACGAACCACATCCCCGCCGCCACGCCAACGAAGTCGCCGACGCGCAGCGCGAGGAAAAGCAGAATCGCGCTCCTGGCGAAGGAGTCCATCAGAACTCGTACGAGAGCGTGAACATGAAGCTCCGCCCGCAGGCCGGGTAGTAGTATGCGCCGGAATAGTCGCTCCAGCCGGCGAAGTCGCAGTAGTTGCGGTCGAAGATGTTGTCCATCACGAACGTGGCGCGCCAGCCCTTGGCCCACGACCACGACGGGACGTAGTATATCCCCACGTCGAAGAGCGTGTACGCCGGAAGCTCCCCGTGCTCGTTCGCGAAGTCGCCCGCGAACCGCTGCGAGGAGACGTAGCGCACTCCGCCCTTCACCTCGAGGTCCGCGAATATCCACACCCCCGCCTCGGCGCGGATGCGATGGTTCGGGACTAGCGGCACGTCCTCGCCGTGGTACTGCCCCTTCCCGAAGTCGGCGTGCACCGCGCCGTACTTCACCGAAGCCTCGGCCACGCCCTCGCGCCTCCAGGAGAGGCCCGTGTCGAATCCGATCCTGCGCGTCTTCGAGGGGCTGTTCGCGTTGTATCCGCCCCAGTAGCCGCCGTAGTCCTTGGCGTAGGGGTTGTAGAATATCTCGTCCTCCATGATTGTGCCGTAGCCGTTGAACTCAAGCTTGAACTCCTTGAGGAACTCGTACTCCGCGCCGATGTCGAGGGACGTGCCCGTCTCAGGCTCGAGGAAGCGCCCGTCCTCGGTGTAGTTGAGCTCGTCGCAGAAGGCGCTTCTGTGGAAGCGCGTGCCCTTGACGTACGTCTTGAGCCCGTCCACCGGGCGGAACACGAGCCCCAGCTCGTAGTCGCCCATCCAGTCGGAGTTGTCCCCCTCGCTGACCCCGCGGTAGCCGGCCCAGCGGTTGTTGATGTTCTCGAGGCGCGCGCCTGCGATCACGGAGAGGTTCTCGAGGATGAAGAACTCCTCCTGCGCGAAGGCGGCGTAGCGGGTCCTGGTGAAGTGGTACCTGTGGTTGTTGTAGCCCGAGTTGTCCTCGACCTTGTAGAGGTCGTGGCGGAAGTCGAAGCCCAGCGTGAACTTGTTGCCGAATCCGAAAACGTCCTTCTCGTTCACGTAGCGCGGCGAGACGAAGAAGTCGTAGAGGTCGTATTCGTTGGAGTAGCCGTAGGCGCCCCACTTCGCCTCGCGGTGCTTCTGGGAGAAGTTGGCGTCGAGGTAGAGCCACTGGTCCTCCGCGAGGAGCAGCTTCGAGTCGAGTCCGGCGCCGTAGTTCCACACGCGCGCCCAGTCGTCGTGGTTCACGGCGCTCCTGCGCGCGTGCTTCCAGGCGTCGTGCGAGAGCGAGCCGGGCATTTCGTAGAAGGCATTGTAGTAGTTGGCCTTCACGCCGAAGGTGGAGCCGTTGTCGAAGTTCTTGCGCACAGCGGCGCCGGCCGTGTGCATGTCATAGGCGCTGCGGTCGCGGTAGCCGTCGGACATCATGTAGTCGTAAGCCGCCGAGTACTGCACCCCCTCCTGCTCGAAGCCGCCCTTCGTCTGGGCGTTCGCGCCGAATGAGTACTGCGAGCCGGCCTTGCCTGTGATGCGCGTCTTCTTCTCGTAGTCTCGCGTGTCGGTGGTGATGTTGACGACGCCAGCCACGGCGCCGTCGCCGTGCAGCACGGGGCTCGGGCCGTGGATTATCTCCACGCGCTCTACGTTCCCCAGCGGGATGCGCGCGAGGTTCGGCGCCTCCATGTCCACATAGTTCAGCTCCTCGCCGTCCAGAAGCACCTTAACGCGCCCGAACGAGTTCTCGCCGAAGCCGCGCATCGCGATCTGTGACTGGAGCGGGTTGCCGTTCAGCGTGCGGACTTCCATGTTGGCGCTCTTCCTGAGCAGCTCCGGGAGGTCCCTTGCGCCGCTCGCGGCGATCGCCTCCGCGTCGAACACCTCAACCTTCGCCGGCATGGCGTCCTTCGCGCTGTCTATGCGCGAGGCATAGACCGTGACAGGCGGCAGATCCGCCACTTCGTTCGTCTCGGCGGACTGCGCGAACGCCCCCCGCCCGACCGCCGCCACCGCGGCGGCTATCAGCAGTTTCTTCATTTTCCTTCTTTCCCCCTCATGCGAGGGTACTTGACTATGTGAAGGAGGCCCGCATTCCGGCTATGACGGCTGCGCGACAGCGCCTGGTTTCCACAGGACTTTCCGGTTACCTCCCCTTGCCCGACATGGGCG
>CAMOHV010000328.1 GCA_946615275.1 uncultured Verrucomicrobiota bacterium
CCGCCGCCCTCCCACGCCTTGAATTCGCGCGCGGTGTGGATGCGGCCGTCGCCGGGGTCGAGGCGCAGCATGATCTCGCCAAGGCTTGCCGCGTCCCAGCGGCAGGTTGGGGGGGGCTTTACGTTTAGTGTTTCCATGTTCGGTTTCCTTATTTGGATTGAGAATCGAGAACTAGAAATTAGAAGCTGGGGGGGAGGGGACGGCAAGCGGACGCCAACAAGGAGCGGGGATTGCCATTTTGCGAAAGATGGGCGAGAAAGGCGGAGAATGATGCAGGGTCGCCAGTCGTTTCGAATAGGCGCGCGGGCGGCGCGGCGGACGTCCTGAGCGCCCCGCGCGACGTCAGCACGCGCCTCACCTGGCGGGCGACCGCCGCGGAAGGGTCGATGACCTCCGCCCTTCCAGCCGCGACGCGCTCTATCACCGGCTTCAGGAACGGGAAGTGCGTGCAGCCAAGCACTATCTGATCTACGCCCTGATCGAGAAGCGGCGTTATGTGGGCGCGGACGGCCGCCTCCACCTCCGGCCCGTCCAGTTCGCCGCGCTCCACAAGCGAGACGAAATCGTCCGCGACGCGCGTCACGACGCGCGCGCCCGACGCATAGCGCGCCGAGGTCTCGCGGTAGAGCCGCCCCTGGAACGTGCCCTTCGTCGCCAGCACGCCCACCACGCCGGTCTTCGACCTCAGAGCGGCAGGCTTCACGGCGGGCTCGAGGCCCACGAACGGGACTTCCGGCCATTCGGCGCGAAGGTCGTCGATCGCCGCGGCCGTCGCCGTGTTGCACGCCACCACGACCAGCTTCGCGCCGCGGGAGAGAAGCGCGCGCACATGCCGCCGCGCCAAGGAAAGAATCTCCTCGCGCGGTCTGCCGCCGTACGGGCAGTTCCCGGCGTCGGAGATGTAGTCGGTCGATTCGCCGGGGAGAAGCTCCACGACGGCGCGCCAGACGGAGAGCCCGCCCACTCCAGAGTCGAAGAGGCCTATGGCATGTTCGCCCGACGAAGCCTCGCGCATCTCACGACTCTCCACGCCCGCCTCCGATGAAAGACAGCGCCAATGACGCGAGGCGCAGGCCGAAGGACGCCGTGACCGGCATGAAGGAGCCGTTCGCCGCGCCGTCCTCCTCAGAACGCTCGCCGAGATTCGCCGGCGGCTCGTCGGACCACACGCATGTGAACTCGCGCGCGGGCCAGCCGTCCTCCTTGAACCGGCGGCGCAAGGCGCGCGCGAGGCCGTCGCCTTCCACCTTCCTGAACGGCGTCGAGCGGATGCGCGAGGGGTCGATGCGCGCGGCGGCGCCCATCGAGGAGAAGACCTCGACGCCGCGCTCCGACGCCGCGCGGATGAGATGCGCCTTGCACCGGACGGAGTCTATGGCGTCCACAACGCAGTCGAACCGCGAAAGGTCGAACGACGCTGCGCTCTCGGGCGTGTAGCGCTCGGCCCGGGCGTCGATCTCTGCGGAAGGGCTCACGTCGCGGAAGCGCTCGGCGAGGACATCCACCTTGAACCTGCCGAGCGTTGAGGAGAGCGCGGGAAGCTGGCGGTTGAGGTTCGAGGGGGCCACGCGGTCGTCGTCCACGAGCATGAGCCCCCCAACTCCGGAGCGCACGAGCGCCTCGGCGCACCATCCGCCGACGCCGCCGAGGCCGAACACCGCCACGCGCGCGCGGGCGAAAGCCTCCACTGCGCGCGTCCCCATGAGGAGGCGCACGCGGGAGAATGGATCGGCGGACGAGTCCACAGGCGTCAGTCGCCTATGTGGAACGCGCCGAGGGGAAGGTTCACCTCGTTGTGGAGCGCTCCGTACCATGGACGCGAGAAGAGGTAGCGGAGCTTCTTCGGCGCGGCCACGCCGTCGGCGCTCACCACAAGATCCCTGCCGTCTATCAACCCGCTGGACTGCCTGGGGTTGTTGTTCCTGGGCTTGAGGTTCACGATCTTCGCGGGCACGAACTTGCCGTCCTCGCCGGCGACCTCGAATCCGGACGCGACGGACCAGTCTGCGTTGTACAGGTACCAGGATTCGACGTTGTTGAACGAGAGGATGAACTTGTCGCCGTCTATCCGCCAGTTCTTGAGCGTGGGCGAGTCGGCCTTGATGTCCGTGAAGCCGTAGTCGCGGTTGAGGGCGAGGAGCGCCAGTCGCTGGCCGACGGTCTCCTTGTCGTTCGGATGGATGTCGGAGAGGTTGCCGCGGTCGTTGATCACGGCCATGCCGGCGTTCTTCTCGGCGGCGGCGAAGATGGCCTGGCCCTCCTGGATGGTGGCGATCTTGTCGTAGCCCCACGGCGCGAGCTGCACGAAGTAGAGCTTCAGGCCGGGGTTCTTGAACTCCTTGGCCCAGCCGTTGTACAGGGCGTGCATCTTGTCGGCGTAGCGGTGGCCGTCCCCGGCGTTTGAGCATCCCTGATACCAGATGAAGCCGCGGATCGCGAACGGGACCCACGGGGCGACCATCTCGTTCCAGAGGACGCGGGGCTGGCCCTGGATGCGGAACGATATCTTCCCGGCGTCCTTCTGGGCCTTGTACTCGGCTGGGCCTAGAAGCTTCTGCGTCGCGAGCGGCCTGAGCGACTCCACGGTCTCGAATCCGCATGCCGGGGTCCACGGCTCGATGCGCGTTCCGCCCCAGTATGTGCCCACGATGCCCACGGGGATGCCGAGTGCGTTGTGCAGCTCAAGCGCGAAGTAGACGCCCATCGCCGAGAAGCTGCGCCCGCCCAGGAGGTTCTCGGGCGTGAACGTCTTCCACTCCACGGGCATCGCCGCGGTCTTCTTCGGCTCCACGCTCGTCTTGTAGTCGCTCTGGTAGCAGAACCTGACGAGCGGCTTGCGCGTCATCTGCGCGCGCATCGCGCCCTTTCCGTCGCGAAAGTGCGGGCCGACGCCGCAGAGCGGGAGCTCGGTGTTGGACTGCCCTGCGCAGAACCACACCTCGCCCACAAGGACGTCCTTCGCCGATGCGCATCCGCCCTTCCCCGCGCACGCAGTCAGCACGCGGCCTTCGCACGACGCCTCCATGGGCGCCAGTTTCACGCACCACGTCCCGTCCTTCCCGGCTACGGCCGTCTTCTCCTGGCGATACGTCGGCCCGTCGATCGACACCTTGACCGTCGCCCCCGGGTCGGCCTTGCCCCACACGGGCACCTCGCGCCCGCGCTGCAGCACGACGCGGTCTGTGAACGGAACGCCAAGCTCCACCTTGGCCTCGAGCGCCAGCGCGCCCAGCGCGGCCAGCACGGCCGCCTTTGCAGTAGTGTTCATCGTTTTCCTCTTTTCTGGTTGTTTTCCCGCCGGCGGCGTTCTCCCCGCCAACGCATCCTAGTATATAGTTTTCCTC
>CAMOHV010000329.1 GCA_946615275.1 uncultured Verrucomicrobiota bacterium
TGACAATCAGGAAAACTGCACCTGAATTTGAGCGGTCGATGACGATACCCCCTTGCGCGAACTCAAGGGAAATGGTAAAATACAAGATAAATTTTTGGAGAAAGAGGAAACATGGCAATCGTTCTCGGCCTGCCAAAGGGCAGCCTACAAGAATCGACCTTCGCGCTTTTCAAGCGCGCGGGCTTCAACATGACGTGTTCGTCGCGTTCGTACATCCCGTCGATAGACGACGAGGAGATACGCTGTCGCCTGCTGCGTCCGCAGGAGATGTCGCGCTACGTGGAGCTGGGCCTTCTGGACGCTGGCATCTGCGGTTGGGACTGGGTCTACGAGAACGGCAGCGACGTGCAGGAGGTGTGCGAGCTCAACTACTCCAAGGCCACGTCGAACCCCGTCCGCTGGGTTCTCGCCGTGCCGAACGACTCCAAGATCAAAAGTGTGAAGGATCTCCAGGGCAAGCGCATCTCGACGGAGGCTGTCGGCCTCGTGAAGCGCTATCTCAAGAAGAATGGCGTGAAGGCCGAGGTCGAGTTCAGCTGGGGCGCCACTGAGGTCAAGGCGCCGGAGCTTGTGGACGCGATCGTGGACCTCACGGAGACGGGCTCGTCGCTCAGGGCGAACAATCTGCGCATCGTGGACACGATCCTCGTCTCCACCACGCGCCTCATCGCCAACAAGGATTCCTGGAAGAACAAGGCAAAGCGCGCCAAGCTCGAGCAGCTGAAGATGCTGCTGGTGGGCGCGCTGGACGCGCAGAAGCGCGTCCTGGTGAAGCTGAACGCGCCGGCCAAGTCTCTCGATAAGGTTGTCAAGGTCCTGCCCGCGCTCCATGCGCCAACGGTAAACAAGCTCAACGACGACGCCTGGTTCGCCGTGGAGTCCGTGGTGGAGGAGCATCTCGTGCGCGATCTTATCCCGCAGCTCCGCGCGGCAGGTGCGACGGGCATAATCGAACTGCCGCTGAACAAAGTAATATTCTGAGAATATTCCGAGAAAAAGAAAACAAGGAGAAAAGAAAGATGGGTTCCATCAAGAAGAAACGCCGCAAAAAAATGTCGAAGCATAAATACGACAAGCGCATGAAGGCGCAGCGGCACAAGAACAAGTAAGCCCATTCTGGACGGAAGAGCCATGAAGCCGCCGTCCTATGCGTCCGTCCTGAAGCTCGTCTGGCCGTTGGCCCTTGGAATGGCCAACAACGCCGCGATGCAGTTCGCGGACCGCGTTTTCCTAGCGCACGAATCAGCCGCTTCCCTCGAGGCAGTTCTGCCTGCTTCGATGCTGGCGGCGATTTTCATTTGCTTTTTCCAGTCCGTGGTGGCGTACGCCGGCACCTTCGTGGCGCAGTTCCACGGCGCCGGCAACGAAGAAGGGTGCCGCCGCGCGTATTGGGCTGGCATGACGCTTGCATTGGCCAGCGTCGTGTTCTTCGTGTGCCTCGTGCCCCTGGGGGGCTTCGTGTTCTCCGCCTGCGGCCACGCACCGCAGGTCGCGGCGCGCGAATGCTCCTACTACCGCATAGTGATGTACGGCGCCGTGGCCGTATGCGGAACGATGGCGGCGAGCGGATACCTCACCGGACGCGGCCGCACGAGGCTCGTCTTCTGGGTGAATGTAGCAGGCAATGCGCTGAATGTGGCGCTGGACCCGCTCCTCATCTTCGGCTGGGGGCCGGTCCCCGCGATGGGGATGGCAGGGGCGGCTGTCGCCACGGTGGCGGCGCAGGTTGTGCAGATGATTGTCCTGAACGTTGTCGTCATCCGCGAAGTTCGCGCCGTGAGGTGTGGGGCGGAGGCGAGGACAGAGGACAGAGGGCAGGCGTCGGACGGCTTTCAATTCTCAATTCTCAATTCTCAATTCTCAATTCTCAAGTCCGTGATACGCTACGGAGCGCCTGCGGGCATCTACCAGGTGCTCAATCTCCTCTCGTTCACGATATTCGTCTTCGCGTCGGCGGCCGCTGGCGACGCGGCGCTGGCCGTCTCAAACGCCGTCTTCACCATCAACTACTTCCTCTTCGCGCCGATGGAGGGCTTCGCGATAGGCGCGGGGATACTGGTGGGCCAGTTCCAGGGGGCGAAGGACTCGCGCAACGCGGCCGTGGCGGGGAACCGCGTCCTTGCGCTCGCGCTTGCGTACATCATCGTCTCAAGCGCGCTTGTGTTCATCTTCAGGGGGCCGATCCTCGGCCTTTTCGCGGCGGACACGGCGTCGCTCGACGCGGCGGAGTTCATGTCGCTGGGCGTCGTGCTGCTCGTCCTGTCCATCACATGGCAGGTGTTCGACGCGGTCGACACCGTCATCTCCGGCGCGCTCAAGGGCGCGGGGGACACGCGCTTCGTGATGCGGTGGATGCTCTTCTCGGCGTTTGCCGTATGGTTGCCGCTGGTGTTCCTGGTGCGGCGCTTCCATCCAAGCATGCCGGCGTTCTGGGCGACGATGGTCGTCTACGTGGTGGTGATATGCATCGGCACTTTGGCGCGCTGGCGCCGTGGCCCGTGGCGCCGCATCGAGCTGGTCTAGCTGTCTGGGGTTGCGCGGAGGCACAGGAATATGGTATTATGTATTCGACGGCTCCGCCGTAAGATCTCAAGGTTTGAAAAGGGAAAGAAGAAGATGATGAGGATCAAGACAATCAAGACGGTGTTCGCCGTGACCGCGGCGGCGGCGATGGCGGCAAACGCGATGGACGCCGAGTTTCTGCGGGAGCTGATCGCCATACCAAGCGTCTCGGCGGACATTGCGCAGGTCAACCGCGCTTCGCGCGCGATGAAGGCGTATCTCGAGAAGCGCGGCGTGTGCTGCGCTCTGGAGACGATGCCCGACGGGCGCGAGGCGCTCTACGCCTCCACCACGCCCGGCAAAGGGCACGACTTCGTGATCGCGCCGCATATTGACGTCGTTCCGCCCGCCGACAAGGCGCAGTTCACGATGGTCCGCGAGGGGGACAAGGTGATAGGGCGGGGCGTGTCAGACTGCAAGGGCCGCGCGGTGGCCGTGGCCGAACTGCTCTGCTCGCTCGTCGGCAAGAACGTCTCGGTAGGCTGCATATTCGGCCCCGACGAGGAAATAGGCGGATTCGGCACGAGGTGGATGGTCGTGGACAAGGGGTATGCCCCCAAGAAGATGGCCATCGTGGCAGACTCCGGCTACGCGAAGCTATACTACGCCCAGAAGGGCCAGACATACTTCCGCGTGGTGGCGAAGGGCAGGAGCGGACACTCCTCCGCGCCCTGGGCCTGCGACGACACGATCGACAAGATGGCCCGCGCCTGCACGCGGATACGCGACGAATGGGACAGGACGCATCCGCTCGCCGAGGACAAGTGGTCGGACGTCCT
>CAMOHV010000330.1 GCA_946615275.1 uncultured Verrucomicrobiota bacterium
ACCGCCTTTCCGGCGGCGTGCCCAGAAGCATCACCAACATCTGCGACACCGCGCTAATGCTCGGCTACGTGGCCAAGGTTCCCGAGATAGACGCCGCTATCGTGCAGCAGGCGGCCGAGGACGTGGGCATCCTGCCGAAGGAGGATTGATCGGTATGGATGACTTGCTTGAGAACGACCTTTTCCATCTGGTGTTCGGCATTCTCGCCGCCATCTTCCTTCTGGGCGCGCTGGTAAACGCGATCCGCACACGCATCCGGAGCAACCGGCGCGAAACCGCCAACATGATCAAGAACAACGGCAACACGGGCAACGAACACGCTCCCGTAAGGCTGGAAAACCCCTTTGCCGCGCTGGCACCTGCGGCGGCGGCTCCAACGCCCGCGCCGACCTCTGCCCAGACGCCCGCGACGGTCGTCGCCGCCGACAATCCCACGGGCCAGTCCGCCAAAGCGCCGGCCGATGACGACGAGGAGTACGTGTGGCGATGATCTTCCAAAGGGCTATGAAAAGGCTCCTGCCGCCCGTCTGCGTCCTCGCTGCCCTGGCGGCGCCGGCCGCCGTGTCGTCACTCGAGTGGGACTTCGCGAAAACGGCCGAGGACCGAGCCTTCGTGGACGTGAAGCCTACGCCATCCCGCCCCGGCGTTCCGGCGGGCGCCATCGCGCTCGATATCAAGCTTTTCGAGGGGGCCGCTTCCGTCAGGGCCGCAACGTTCCACCTGAAAATCGGCGGCGACTGGCTTGCCGCCGCCCAAGTCGACTCTGCCGCGCTCGCAACGTCGCGCCTGCGCGTTCCGTTCGGGAACTTCGTGCCGTCCATCGGCGAGGAGCCGAAGATAGACGAGGTGCGCGTGAGCGTGTGGCGCTCGCCTTCGTCCGGTGCGGGCAGACTCGTCGTCGGCGCCCTCGCGCTCGCCCCCGTCTCTGAAATCGCCGTTCTGTCGGGCCCGGCAGGTTCGTGGATGGAGACTCTTGCGCGCCGCGTGGCCGCCACGCTCTCCCGCGGCCGGCTTGATTGCGACCTCCATCCCTCCGTTTCCGCCGCCGTCAAGTCCGCCCCGCGGCTCGTCATCGTCCCCGATGCCTCGTCGCTCCCCGCCGACGATGCCGAGCTCCTCGCCGGGTTTATTCGCAAAGGCGGCCGCGCCATCGTCTACTATTCGGCCAACCCCGTCCTCTCGGAGGCGTTCGGTCTGCGGCCCGGTGCCTGGCACGGCGGACAGCCGTGGTGCGCCATCAAGCCCCTCGACGAGGCCGTTCCGCCATATCCCCACTGCACCGACAACACCATCGTGCCCTTCTTCGACGGCTCGGCTTCCGCCAATGTGGTGGCCCGGTTCCTCTCTCCCAACGGCGCGGCCGTTTCGCCGGCCGTGACGCTCACGCCCGCCGGTGCGTGGTTCTCGCACATCCCCCCCCTTCCATCGCCTGCGGCGGCAAGGCACCTCAGGAGTGTCGTGCAGAAAGTGTCGCCAAACATGGCCTGTCAGGATCTTCCTTGCCCCATGAAGCCCATCTCCGCCACGGAACTCGCCAAGTTCGAGCTGCGCGGGGCATGGCTGCAGAATCCTCCCGGCTTTCCGGGTGGAATGCCGGCGCTGCCGGAATGGATGAAGAGGTACGGCCTCAATGCGCTCTTCGTCCGCCGCGAAGCGCTGGGATCCGGGGAGGCCGGCGTCAGGAGATTTTTCAAGATGGCCGCAAAAGCGGGCGTCGGCGTCCATCTTTGGCTCAATGCGTTCGAACCGTCTTCTGACGGCCGGTGGACCGTTCCCCACGGCGGGGAAGCACGCGGCAGGCGCGTGCAGGAGCTCCTGGAGTCAATCCCGCAGGATGTCGCCGGCGTCCAGCTCGACTATGTGCGCGTGCCGTCCGCCGAGGAGGCGACTGCCGAGAAGATGGACGACATCTCGCTTTTCGTCAGGACTTTCTCGCGGATGTTCCGCCGCGCGCGTCCGGGCTGCGCGCTCTCCGCCGCGGTGTTCCCAACCCCCGAATCGGCGGCGAAGCGTGGCCAGGACTGGCCCCGGTGGGTGAAGGAGGAATGGGTGGATTTCGTCTCGCCCATGATCTACACCGAATCCCCGATCGCCTTCAAACGCGACCTTGCGCTGTGCAAGGCGGCGGCGCCGGCGTCCGCCCTCGTCCCGGGAATCGCCGCCTGCGCGGACGAGGCGTGCCCCGACCGGGACTCAGTGCGCGCACAGCTCAAGGCGGCGGACGCCCTGAAGGGCGTTTCCTTCTTCGCCCTCGACTGGGCGCTGGGCGCGCTGTGCGGCTATGCGGACGTCAAGCCCGGATCAAGCACGCAGCTACAACTTCAACAAGGAGAATAATCAAATGAACGACATGAACGAAGGTATTCCTATGAGCAATGCAGAGTGGCAGAAGCTCATCAAGTCCATTCCCGTTGTCTGTGACATCACCGAGACGACCGCCGCAGGCGTCGTCCGCCAGGTTCTCAAGGCCGTTTTCGAGCAGAACGGACTGCCCATGGACAAACTCGAAGACATGGTCTCGACCGTCATCGCGCACTCCCTTGGCGACATCTGCTTCACCGCAATGCATGGCCTTGCGATTCCGCACGGATACATCCCCGGATTGGAGAAGCTGCTTGTGGGCATCGGCGTCTTGCGGCATGACCGCTCGATTGATTTCAACTCCATAGACGGCTCCAAGACCCACATCTTCTTCGTGATCATCTGCTCCAGCCCCAACCATCCGGGATACCGTCAGTTCCTGGCGCGATTGTGCAAATGCCTCATTTCCGACGACATGGTATCCCAACTCACCTCCGTCTCCACCCGCAATGACTTGGAGGCCTTGCTCGGCAGCCATTAGCCCCCCCCCTTGCAGGGGTAGTGCCTAGTTTCTTGTTTCTAGTTTCTGGTTTCTTGAGTAGCCCACCGCCCGCGATGAGCGCGGGAATGTAAATGAGGACAACTGTTGAGATTGTCCACAAATCTCAATTGCCACAATTGTTCACAAATCGAAAATGGCAAATGGCTCCTTCAATTTGTATTGATGGCAATGGTGGCATTTGTGAACAATTGAGATTTGTGAACAATGGAAGTTTGTGGACATTCACCGTCATGGATGCGCAATCTACGCGCAGTTGACTGGCCATACTGCTGACGGTTCATACATGTACCCTAAAATGCCAAAATATGGTATAATTTATGCCGATGCAACGAGAAGACATGGACATGAAAGGCGGCGACCCCTCCTGCGAAGAGAGGGGGGCCGCGCTCCACCCCGGCGAGTCGTTCCACGGCTATGTGATCGAAAAGCAGATCGGCAAGGGCGGGCTGGGGACCATCTGGCTCGGACGGCATCAGA
>CAMOHV010000331.1 GCA_946615275.1 uncultured Verrucomicrobiota bacterium
AGGCGAGCTGGAAGAGGTTCTCCAGAACAACGTGCGGAGGTTCGTTCTTCAGGTAGTAGACAGCCGCCGCCTTGGCAATCTGGTCCACGAGGAGCAGATTGACCACGGCGGCGAACGTCAGCACGAAACGCTTCATCAGCCCTGTTCCAGATCCCGCTGGCATTCCATGCAGGTGTGGGCGAACGGCAGGTTCTGGAGACGCGCCTTGCGGATGAGCTGCCCGCAGTTCTCGCACACGCCGTAAGTGCCGTCGTCGATGCGCGCGAGGGCCTCGTCGATTTTCTGCACGATGCGGTTCTGGGAATCGACGCGGCTGAGGTTCTGGAGGCGGAGGAATGCGTCGCTGCCGTCCTCGTCCTCGCCGCCGCGCTCTTCGGTCTGCTCCAGCGCGACGTCGCGAAGCGTGGCCGACTGCCCCAGCGCCGCCTGGCGGAGCAGGAGAAGTGACTTCTTGAACTGCGCGAGGTCGGAGTCCGGGAACTTCTGGGTGTTCTTGCCCTTCACGCGCGTGTCGGGGCGGCGGGAGAGCTTGATGTCGGAGTCCGGGCGCTCGCGCGCCTCCAGTTCGGCGCGGTGGGCGCGCTTCATCTCCTCCGCGAAGGAGAAGACGAACTCCTGGCTCTTGTTCACCTCTGGCTCATTCTCCTGCTGCACTGGCTTCTTGGGCTGCACTGGCTTCTTCGCGGGAACGTCCTTCTTCGCCGGAACGGGCTTGTCCGCAGGCTTCTTCGGAGCAGGCTTCTTCGCCGGGGCCGCCTTCTTCGCGGGCGCGGCCTTCTTCGCGGGAGCGGCCTTCTTCGCGGGCGCTGGCGCCTTCTTGGTCTGTTTCTTCGTGCTCATTCAAAAACTCCTTTCCGCCGAATTCACGCAACGTTGCCGGCGCCTTCCTTGATCCATGCGAGTACATCGTCGGAGAGCGGCTCCACCACTACGACCTTCGCCGTGGACGCCACGCCCTCGGCGTCGGTGATCTCCACGGAGTCGCCGGGCTTCTTGCCGAGCAGATTCCCGGCGAGGCGCGTCTTGTTGGATATGATCCCCTTCTCGAGGTCGTTGTCCCATTCGCCCAGGACGGTGTAGCGCTTCGTCTCGCCGGAGGCGGTCTCCAGCGCCACCGTCGTGCCGGGGCGCACCATGTCGGTGGCCACGCCGGAGAAGTCCACGGGCTTCACGGAGTTCAGCTCCTCCTGCATCACAGCCTGCTTCTGGATGAGGACGCGCTCCTGGTCCTTGGCGCTCTGGTACTCGAAGTTCTCGCTCAGGTCGCCGTAGCCGCGCGCGAACTCGATGTCCCGCGCGTTCTTCGGGATGTCCACAGTGACGAGCTTCTGGTATTCGGCCTTGCGCGCAGCGTAGCTCCTGAGGGAGGTGACGCGCTCCTCCTTCACTGCCTCCTCCTTCTTCACGACGCGCGCGGCCAGCTCCGGCACGCAGTGCGTCATGCGGACGACGATCAGATGGTGCGTGGAGGGGTCCCAGGCTATCGACGCCTGGAAGCGGTCGAAGACGAGCGCCTGGTCGGCCGTGGGGATGCCCTCGCCAGGAGCGGCCAGCATGCCGAACGTCTCCTTGAGCCACTTCTCGTCGGCGAACAGGCGGCGGATGACGTTCTGCATGCGCAGCGTCTCGCCGGACTGCCGCCCCTCGCCCAGGGCGATCGCGTGGGTGAGCACCACCGCGAGCTTCGGCAGAAGCGTCCAGTGCGCGAAGGTCTTCCAGCGCCCGAGGATGAACGTGACGAGCGTCGCGGGCGCGCTGGGCTTGTGCAGAAGGTCCGCCACTACGTCTTCGCAGTGCGCCTCCTCGCAGGGGAGAATCTCGCCGTTCTCGCCGCGCGGGTGGACGTCGTCCTTGAAATGCGTCAGGGTCTCGGAGAGGAGCGAGAAGCACATCTCCGGCAGCTTCTCGAAGAGGCGGGCCTTCACCGAGCCGTCATCTCCGGCCACGAGGAACGTGACGAGCGTCGCAGTGTCGCGCGCCGGAAGGTCGCGGGCGGCGGCCAGGTAGCGGTCGTTCTCGAGAAGATATGCGCGCGCCTTGCCGACTAGGTTCGACGGCTGGCCGTTGTCCTTGTTCTTGGTGTCGAGCTTCAGCTCGTCGAGGCAGAACGCGACGCGCGCGTAGAGCGCGTCGTCCACGCCGCGCGCGCCCTTGAGCGCGAAACCGAGGCGCTCGGCCAGCTTGGCGCGCGATGCCTCGTCAAGATCCGCGATGCGCTTCGTGCCCTGCAGCTCGCGGACGGAGGAGAGGATGCTCTTCGGGTCGGTGATGTGCATGAACGCCGTGAACCAGCTTTCTCCGTACGTCTCGGCGGACTCCTTGAGGTGGATCGGCTCGGCGCGCTTGGTGGGGATCTCCACGCACTTGTCCTTGCGCAGATCCGCCCTCGCGCGGTCCCAGAACGACTTCCAGTTGGCGCTCTTCACGAAGCCGTTCTGCACGCACACATCCTCCAGCTTCACGACCGTCATGTCGCCGAAGCTCTTCAAGATGGCCTTGATCAGCTTGCCCGGCTCCTCCTTGATGAGCCTCTCGATCTCCTCGGGGTTTGTCTTGGCCGTAACCAGGATGTGGTCCTCGGGGGCGGGGACGAGCATCTCGCACGCGGCGTCGAACGTGAACTGGTGGCCCTTCTTCGCGCGGAAGTCCACCACGACGCGGCGGTAGAAGCCATCGATGCGGCTAACGGTGCCGACGCCCCACGCGGAGCTGAGCACAAGCGCCTTCGGACGCGAGAAGTACATCAGACGTTCGATTCTGGCGACCGAGTCCGCGATCGGACGCACCCCGAAGCCCACTGAATCCGCTATCGCGGCAGTGGTTCGGTCCTTCGCCGCCTTCTTGAGAAGGTCGCGCACGCCCACACCGCGCAGCTTCTTCTCCACAATCGCCCCGTAGACGCGCAACACGCCCACCGCGGCGATGAAATCCTGCGCCTCCGAGAGCGCGGTGAAGAGGGCCGGGGCGTTTTCCTCCTGCTTCCCGGCCGGCATTTCGGCCAGAAGCCCCATCATCTCATCCACCGGATAGGGCGGCTGCTGAATCAATTCTGAGAACCTCGTTTCGCTTTCCTCAAGCGTCTTCTTGTCCATGAGTGCCTTCCTGTTGGAAATTTGAAGGTGTGATTATACCATTTCCTGACCCAAAAGGCAATGCGGTAGACGAAACTTTTGCAAGCGGGTCGCATCTGTGTTTTCACCCATTCGCACGGAGATTTGGAAACGACCTAAACTCCTCGTTTGGATTTTAACGCAGAGGCGCAGTTAACCTTTCAACCTAAAATCCTCGGTAGAAAGTCTCACGCAGAGGTGCAGAGAGGCGGAGAGCG
>CAMOHV010000332.1 GCA_946615275.1 uncultured Verrucomicrobiota bacterium
GCGCCTGGTGGTGGACAGCCTGGCGGCTGGCGCGGTGTCCGTGGAGGGCGGCGAACTCCTGGTGAAGTCGCTCTCCGTGTCCAACACGTCCGTGGCCGCCAACGCCTGGCTGCACATCGACGCCGCCGACGCGAGCACGCTCACGACGTATTCCGTGAACGGCACGAACTTCGTCTCGACCTGGAGCAGTCTCACGGAGAACGGACAGAAGGTGGTGCGCCACTCGACGCTGGCGGACAAAGACGCGTTCATCCGCCCCAATGCCACCAACGGCCTTCCCATGGTCGATCTCGGCCCCGCCCTGAAGAACGGCCCATCGCAGGCGGATTCATGCATCCTGAGCATACAGAAGGCCGACGGGTCGCAATACATCCACTCGAACAGCTACGCAGACTATCTCAGCTCCCCGTACCTGAGAACCATGTTCATCATGCACTCGTCGTCGGGCGGCGGCGGCGCGCTTCTCGGCGCATACAGCCAGGGCTATCCGTACTACTCCTTCCCGCACGACTACACGCGGGCGGATTCTGCGGTCATAAGCCTCCCTGCCTCCGATTCAAAGTACCATAGCAGCCTCTTGGAGCTTTCCAACACCTATGTGAACGCCACGCATGACTGGCGCTGGAACGGCGGTACGGAATTCAATCCGTTCACGCAGCCATTCACGGGCGGCTGCGACCTGCTCGCATGGCGATCCGCGAATGCAACCAGGCCCCGCAAGGCCGCAGAGCTCGCCGTGTACGGGCAGGGACGGTCGGGCGCGGGCGGCCTCGCGTACGGAGAGGTGCTGATGTACGAGCGCATCCTCACGAAGGACGAGTTCAACGCCGTGGAGGCGTATCTCCTCAAGAAGTGGCTGGACAAGGACACCCCCGGATACCGCGTCGCGAACGTCGGCTCGCTCGTCGTCGCGGACGGGGCCGCGGTCACGCTGGGCGACTACGCCCCCGCGAAGGGCCGCGACGGCTACGTCTCCGGCGCCGGATGCATGGAGGCACGTTCCTTGGGCGGCGGCGGAACGGTGAACGGCAGCGTGGCGTTGCCCGCAGGCGGCGGACTGGTGGCCGTCGTCGGCGAGGATGGAGCCGTGGCGGGACTTACGGTGAACGGCGCGGCCGACCTCACGGCCGGCGGCGAGGTGACGTTCGCGGGAGACGTGGCCAAGCTGCGCGCCGGGCGCTACGCGATCTTGACCGCCGCGCCGCTCCGATTCGGCGGGACATGGACGTGTGCCTCGCCAGACAGATCGCTTTCGGCGAGCGTCAGGGCGGCGGGCGGCTCCGTCGTGCTGAACGTCGCGGATGTGGGTTCGCTGATATTATTCCGCTAGCGCTCCCGCAGACGGCCAGAAAATGATATAATACAGTTCAGTTTCGCCCCAATGGCGGAACACGACATTTTCACTGAAAGGAAAACAAAGATGAAAAAGACAATGTTGTTCGTCGCGGCGGCGGCCCTCGCGGGCTGCGCGTCCGTCTGCTCCACCTCCGAATCCGTCGCGAAGCCGCGCCCCGAGGGCGTGTACACAACGGGCGATGGCGTGAAGTTCTCGCTCGGCATCGCGCCGTACACGTACCACAAGTACGACGACTTCGACAAGATACTCGAGTTCGCCAAGCTCCACGACCTCCAGTGCACGGGCATCAAGTACTTCATGGTGCGCAAGGGCGTGAAGGTGGACAACACGGCCGAGGTGCGCGCGATCACCGACGCCGAGATCGCGGCCTGCAAGGAGAAGGCCGCCAAGGCCGGCGTCAGGATCTCCTCCATCGGCCCCGTGTACATGAGCACCGAGGACCAGTGCGACTGCGCGTTCGAGTTCGCGAAGCGCATGGGCGTGGACGTGGTGGTGGCCGTGCCGTTCAAGATGGACGGCAAGACGCGCGTCGAGAACCGCGAGCTCTGCCAGTACGCCTCGAAGAAGTGCGCCGAGACCGGCATCAAGTACGCCATCCACAACCACGGCCCGGACATCCCCCGCCTCTTCCCCACCGGCCGCAGCGCGTACGAGATGATCAAGGACATGGACCCCGGCATGGGCCTTTGCCTCGACATCGGGCATGACTTCCGCGCCGGCTACGACCCCGTGGACTCCATAGTCCGCTACGGAGACCGCCTCTGGGACGTGCACCTCAAGAACGTCTCCGACTGCTCGAAGAAGGGCCGCGCCATGCAGTTCCCGCGCGGCAAGATCGACATGGTGGAGATCGCGAAGGCCCTCAAGAAGATCGGATACTCCGGCGCGCTCGAGATCGAATACGAGCGCGACTTCACCGACAACGTCCCGGGCATGGCCGAGAGCGTCGGCTATTTCCGCGGCGTGATGGACTCACTGCGCTGATGAAGCGCATCGTACTCCTCGGCGCGACCGGTTCCATCGGATCAAGCGCCTGCGATGTCGTCCGGAGCCATCCGGACGACTTCCGCATTGTCGCGGTGGCCGCGCGCTCGAACCGCGCCGCCGCCGAGGCGCTCGGGCGCGAATTCGGGGCGCGCGTCCATCTGGGCGAGGACGCCGCGCTCCGCGCAGTGGAGGAGAGCGAGGCGGACGTTGCGCTCGTCGCAGTAGTGGGCATGGCGGGGCTTCTCCCCACGCTCGCGGCGATCAAGAAGGGCATGGACGTTGCGCTCGCCACGAAGGAGGTGCTGGTGATGGCCGGCGCCCTCGTGACGGCGCGGGCGCGCGCGAGGGGCGTCAGGCTGCTGCCGGTGGATTCCGAGCATTCGGCGATATTCCAGTGCCTCCAGGAGAACGGCGGCGCGGAGTGGAACAGGGGCGTTTCGAGGCTCGTCCTCACGGCCTCCGGCGGGCCGTTCCTCGACGGCCCGGAGGATTTGTCTTCGGTTACGCCGGCCCAGGCGCTCGCGCATCCGCGCTGGAACATGGGGCCGAAGGTGACGGTGGACTCGTCAACCATGATGAACAAGGGCTTCGAGGTGCTGGAGGCCCGCTGGCTCTTCGACGTGCCGGTGGATAGGATAGACGTGGTGGTGCATCCCGAGTCCATTGTGCATTCGCTCGTGGAGTTCGAGGACGGCGCGACCCTTGCGCAGCTTTCGCCGCCGGACATGCGGCTTCCGATACAGTACGCGCTCTCCTGGCCTCGCCGCCTCCCAGCGGTGCGCGCGCGGCTGGACCTCGCGGCCGTCTCGCGCCTAACGTTCCGCGCGCCCGACCCAGCCCGATTCCCTTGCCTGGATCTCGTGAAGGAGGCGTGCGCGATGGGCGGCGCGGCGGCGGCGGTCCTCTCCGCCGCCGACGAAGTCGCCGTGGAGCGCTTCCTCGCGGGCGAGGT
>CAMOHV010000333.1 GCA_946615275.1 uncultured Verrucomicrobiota bacterium
GCCCCTCGCGCACGTCGTTCTCCACGGCGGTGCGGAACGCCGCCCACGGCCCGAACCGCGGATTGCGGAGAAGGTCGTCCCTCACAGACTCCATCGACGTGTTGGACCACTGCACCTGCTCGTGGACCAGCAGGAAGAAGGCCGTCCCCTTCACGTCTCCTATTATCTGCGCGGCGTTGCGCACCATCATGTCCGCCACCACCGGGAACGACAGCCCGTCGAACGAATCCTCCCCGTCCGGCAGAAGCCCGGCTATCTGGCGGCGGAACTTCGCGAGCATCTCGTCGAGGAGCGCCACCAGAAGCGCCTCCTTCGACTCGAAGTGCCAGTACACCGCCCCCTTCGTGAGCTTCAGCCGCGCGGCGATGTCGGTGAACGTCGTGCGCGTGTAGCCCTTCTTGGCGAAAAGGGAAAGGGCGCTCGCGAGAATCCTCGCGCGCGTCTTCGCCGCCTCTTCTTTTGTTCGTCTTGCCATGCCTGGAACCTTCTCCTCCGTAGCGCCTAATATTATACATACCTTCCTGCGGGTATGTCAAGTGCCAAGACGAGAAGATTTGCGCGATTGTGCGCCATCCTCATCCTTGACAGCGGAAACGCCATCCTGTATCATATCCCGCAGAAAAACATGCAGGAATTACCACATAGAGATGCCCGCCGGGAGGATGGGTGCCCTGCGCCGACAAAATGGCAGCGGCAGAGCATCCCCCGCGCATTCCGCAACGCATGGGCGGGCCTGTGCGCAGCTGTGCGCACCCAGCGCAACATGCGCATCCACCTTGCCGCCGCAGCAGCCGCCGTCGGCGCAGGGCTCTTCTTCGGTCTCAACGCGGCTGAATGGACGGTTCTAGCGATCTCGTGCGCGCTTGTACTTGCCCTCGAGTCCATGAACACCGCGCTGGAGTCCGTGGTCGACCTCGTTTCCCCGCAATACAACCCCCTCGCCCGCCGCGCGAAGGACTGCGCCGCCGGCGCCGTCCTGATCGCCTCCCTCTCCTCGCTCGTCGTGGGCGGGATCCTGTTCGTCCCCAAATTCCTCGCCTGGATAAGGAACTTCAGGCAATGACGTGCGAAGAGGCACTGGCAAAGCTCTCCTCCTCGGCATTCCGGCGGCGCTTCCATCTCTCGGAGGAGCTCAGGCTCTACGTCTCCGAGAAAGGCTTAGACGCCATCCGCGCCCACGCCTACTACTTCATCTCGACCCGCCTCGCCCCGGCCCATCCCGCCAACGACGGCAGACAGACGCCCATGGACAACCACCCAGTCTTCGTCGCCCAGCACGCGACCGCCACCTGCTGCCGCGGCTGCCTGCACAAATGGTGGAAGGTCCCGCAGGGCAAACAGCTCACACTCGTTCAAATCGACAAGATCGTAAACCTCATCATGGCCTGGATCGAACGCGAAATGGTCTGACCCATCCATGTTCCATTCACTTGGCCGCAGGGGCCACGACGACGCGGGAGATGATCGGGCGGACCGCGTCCAGACTCTCGCGGATGTCCTCGGCGTCGGCAGGCGCCGCGCCAGACAGCCTCTCCGCCAGCTCCGCCGCCGCGCGTGAGAGGCGCTGGTTGGGCGTGTCCAGAAGCGCCACGTCCACGCCCTTCGCGAACGTATCGGCCGTGAAGCGACCGACCTCCCTTCCGTCGAAGGAAAGCGAGTATTCCCCTTTCGCAAGGCCGTCCACCACGATGAGCTCGCGGTTCAACTTGCCAAGGAACGGGCACTCCGCCGCCGCAACGCGGAAGGCGTCAGTCGCCGGGAACGGCAACGCCTTCGGGGCGTAGGTGAACGCCACGCCGCCCTTGCGCACGCTTACGGCGGACACCACCGCGTTCATCGTCTCCGGTTTCTTCTTGTTTGCGCGCTGCCACACCTTCCCCGTCTTGGCGCTCAGCGACGCCTGCGCAACCATCGGCCATTCCCTCATCTTCTCAAAGATGCGCGCGGCCTCGGCATACGCTCCGGCCACCCCGACAGACACGCCCCGGACCGTAATCTCCCGCGCCCCCTTCTCCACGTTCCCTGCCGACACTCGCACCCCCATCCCCGGATGGCGCAGGACCTCGAAGAGCTGCAGCGCCGCCGCAACTGGCTCCGCTCCCTCGCCGTGCACCGCGGCCCTCTCGCCCGCAGCGAAACGCCACATCCCCGCCCCGGAATACTTCATCACGAAGTCGCGGAGGAAATATGCGCTGGGCTTCACGCCGCCGCCATGGCTCCCCTCCGTCTCGTGGAACTCTGTATTAGGATAGCCGCAGTTGCGGAGCGACGCGGCGAGAAGCTCATTCTCCTCAACTCGGCACTTCCATTCAAGGTCGCGCCCGCCCGCCAGGAACGCCGCCGGCGGGAGACCTTTCGCGCCTGCGTAGAAGAGCGGCGCCCACTCGTCGATCTTCGGCGCAAACTGCGGATCCTCGTCCTTGAAGCCCACCTTTCGGACGTTGAAGTGCTTCGTCATCTGGCCCGTGAGCGGGGCGATGCCCGCGAGGTCGGAGGGCTTGTGCCCCCACGGCGCGAGCCAGCGCGCGTCCATGCCCACCATCGCAGTGAGGTATCCTCCGCCGGAGATTCCCGTGACGAACACCTTCTTGGGATCGCCGCCGTACCGGGCGATGTTGTCGAGGACCCACGCGACGGCCGCACCGGCGTCGGAAAGGCATTCCGCAGGCGTGGCCTTGTCGATGAGCCTGTAGTTCACTCCCACAAAGGCGACAGGCTCGCCAGGGCCCTCAGGCCACGGGGCGAAGTGCTTGCTGCCGTGCACCAGCCCGCCGCCGTGGAAATTCACGACCGTCGGGAAGTTCGTCTCGCCCACAGGCCACTTCACGTCAAGGACACAACGCTCCCTCTTGTAGGCGTCAGCCTGCGCAAGAGCGGCCTGGGGATAATATGGTATGTCCTTCTCCACCTTGTACTCGATCGCCTCCGCGGCGCAGATCAAAAAGATGGCTACGAATGTGGTCGTTGCGTTCTTCATTTTGTTTTCTCCTTTGAATTAGAAAAGCGAAAATACACAGATATTATACCACATTCCCCCCGACTCAGTCGCGCCGATGGCAGGCGGGCCCCTTCGGCCTGTTGTAGCCGCCGCGGCGCACCCAGCAGGAATTGCACTCGCAGGCGTCGTCGCGTCCGCATGTGCCAAGGACGTCGTGCGCGGGCTTCGGCCTGAGCGACGCCTTCACGAGCAGCAGGAACCGCGCGCGGTCCTCGGGCTTCACAAGCCACAGGACACGGCTCCGCTCCTCCATGCCGCGGTTCACGAGCGCGTCGAACGGCTGCGCCGCCACCTTC
>CAMOHV010000334.1 GCA_946615275.1 uncultured Verrucomicrobiota bacterium
CCGTTCCCCTACCATCCGGCGCACCCACTCCCACTGCGCGCGCTGCTCGGGGAATATCCCCAGATGGCCGAAGTCGGTGCCCGAGAGCTTGAAGCGGATGCCGGCCGTGGATATCACCCACGACTCTGGAAGCGCGGAGCGGCCGTACCAGCGGTTGCCGTCCTCGCGGTCGAACGCGGCGGTGGCGGAGCGCCAGGAAACGGGGTGGCGCGGGCGCCACAACGCCTGCGAGCAGGGCCTTAGGAGCGTGACCTGCCCGAAGCGCTCGAACTTGCGTCCGTCGCCGGAATCCAGAAGCTCGTAGTCGTCCGCCGCCATCTGCGTAGATTCACTCCTTCGTGAAGCGAGCGGCGAATCCGCCGCCGTCGCGCATGGTGAGCGTGAGCGAATCGGACGCGCCTACGGTCTTCTCGCTCTTTGTGCACTCCGCGAACACTCCGTTCCCCCACTTGTCGCGCTTCGTGCCGTCGCCGAACGCGAGCATCTTCCACTTGCCGGGGCCGAGGAACGAGAGGTCCACCTTCATCGTGCGCCCGGTGTCGCCGTTCATGGCGGCTAGGAACCACGTCCCGCCAGAGCGCTTGGCGAACACTGCGCACTCGCCGATCTCGCTTCCGGGCAGGCAGATCGTCTCGTCGTACACGGCGGGGATGGTCTTCACGAACTCGGCCATCGGGCTCTTGAGGTATGTGCCCGGACGGTCGCCGAAGCAGAGGAACGGCGCGGAGAACACAAGCCCCTGCGCGAGCTCGCGCGCCCAGGTGAAGTGGACCAGCTCGCGCGGCTCGAACACCATCGGCGTGTAGTCCGCCCGCCCCTGCACGCTGCGGCAGAACGGCAGGATGCAGTCGTGCGACTGCGGCAGAACGCGCCCGTAGCGCGTGATGTGCCACTCATGCCCGCGGATCGCCTCGCGCGCCAGTTCATGCGGCCACGTGCGCTCGCGGCCCGTGGGCTTCACCGCCCCGTGGAAATCGACGAAGAGCCCCACCTTCGCGCAGTCTACGCGCGTGTCCTCGTACCACTGCGTCCAATGGTAGTTCGCGGGCGGCATGAAGTCGATCTTGATGCCCACCGCACCGCACTCCTTCACGCGCTTCAGGTACGGAAGGCGCGTCTCGGCGTTGAACACCTCCTTGGAATGGACCCATATCGCCGTCTTCACGCCGATGGAAAGGCCGTAGGAGATCGCCTCCTTGAGGCACGCCCACTGATCCTTCTCGCCGTCGCGCCAGTTGCGCCAGCCGTCGTCGATGAGGTAGTACTCGAAGCCAAGCTGCTTCGTCTTGTCGTACCAGTCGTGCTGCTCGGAATAGACCGGCGAGTCGGCGGGAAGCCACTGCCAGATGCAGCGCCCTGGGCGGCAGAAGTCCTTCTGCGCGATGGATGGGTCGATGGGCGGCGGACATAGGTTCTTCACGATGTCGGAGTTCACCAGCGTGTTCAGATCGCGCGCGACGAGCGTCACGCGCCAGGGCGTGACCGACTCGCCCGACTGCTCGAAGCCGTCCTTGTCCGCGTGGAAATACGCCTCCAGGCGGTTTCCTCCAACGGCCCTGACGCCTAGGTCGGTGTAGTTGAAGAGGTTCGCCTCCGTGAGCATCACGTAGCCGCCGTCGGCGAGCTTCGCCGTGATGGGCAGGCAGAGCGTCTTGCCCTCCGGCAGATTCTCCGCGGAAGAGGACATGTACGGGCCCTCGTAGGACCCCACGCCCACCTGATACCAAAGCTTCGCGCCCCGCGGGATCGTCCAGGACGACCTCTCGCGCGCGATCTTGCGCGGCGCGCCCCCCGGCAGCGAGTAGCGGTAGGCGACGCCGTCGTCGAACGCGCGCATCTCGAGCTTCATCAATTCCTTGCCGCTCTTCGCGCAGAGCACCGGCCATACCGTCTCGTTGAACTTGTTCACGGCAGTCCTGTGGATGCCCATGAAATCGTACGTCTCGGAGAACGAGCGTCTCGTCGGCTTGCCGAGCTTCACGCCCGCGCCCAGGTCGCGTCCGTCAACGACTATCCCGAGGGGCGAAAGCTCAAGCGCGATCCGCCCGGATAGCGAGACTGAGTAGAGCAACATGCCCGAGTCGTCCGCCACCAGCTCCGCGGCGACCGAGCCGTTCGGCGAAGAGACCTTCTCGGCCGATGCCGGCAGCAGCGCGCCGGCGGCGACGATCGCCGCGAACGCCAGTTTCGCCGCAGCCGCCGGAACTTTGCGGCATTGCGGCTTTTCGCTTGTCATATACGACATCTCTTTTGTCCTTTCATGCTTGCACATTGCATTTGCCTGAAACGCGCCCTGACGGGACTGCATCCTGTCGCGGGGTCGGTTAGATTATACCAAAATCCACCCGTCAGCGCAATCTGCGGAGGCCACCCCGCATTCGGGGGCGCATCTGTTTTCATCCATGCGCATGGAGATTTGGAAGCAACCTGAACTCCTCGTTTGAATTCTAACGCAGATTCGCAGAGTCTTCCAAATATCCCTTTCTCTGCATTGAAGAAATACAGCCGAAGCGCCGCCCATCACTCCTGCGGCGACGAGACCCCGATCACGACCTTGATGAATGTGCCGGCGGCGGATGGCACCGTGATCGTCGCGGTTTGGCCGCCGCCGGAGAACGTCGCGCCCTGGATGGCCGTCGGGACGAGGTTCGTAACTGCGTCGCCCGCCGCGACATAAATGACGCCATTGACATGCGACATGTCGACCGCCTCGCCGCCCGCCGTGGCCGCAACCCGCACCTGCGCGCCGCCCGCCACCACCTCGATGCCGACCACCCGCAGCTCCACCGGCGTCGCCCCCGGCGCGACGTTCATGAGGAACGCCGCCGCGTGCTCGCCGGCGGCGTCTGGACCGTATGTCGCCGCCCAGGCGTCGTATTTGGCCTTCATCTGGTCGTCCGCCCCTTCCAGATACGCCGGATACTCCGCGAGTACGGGGCCGGCAATGAAATTGTCGTCGCTGTAGGAGTAGGAGATTGTGTGGCACACCTTGTCGTAGAGCCCGGCGCGACGTCCCTTCTTGCAGGGCAGATAGTGGCGGACGAGTTCGAGCTCGCCGCTCTCGAGGTTGCACTTCCAGATCTTCAGCTCATACAACTTGCCCTGACCGTACCATTTGGGAGATTCACTTAAGTTGCAGGCAAACACGAAAAGATTGAGATGGAGATTGACGACACCGTTCGTCCCATACTTCGTACGGTCCTCGTCGCTGAACGTCCTCACGCCGTCCTGGAAGAGTTCGAGCGAATCGGGGTCGGTCATGTCGGTGATGATTTCGCAGCGCTCGCCGCCGA
>CAMOHV010000335.1 GCA_946615275.1 uncultured Verrucomicrobiota bacterium
ACCTGCCTTGGGCGCAGGTTGTCGTGGGTTCAAATCCCGCCGCCCCGACCATCTTAAGTCGGTAGGCTTCAGCACAAGCCGGAAAAGACGGCGGCTTGAGTGAAAGCACGCTACGATCTTTTTTCAGTCTCGCGTTGAGTTTGGGCGCATAAATGCTATAATATACGCTGTTCGCCAAAAGAAGGAAGTTGGTACGTCATGGCATTGTGCTACAAGAAACTCTGGAAACTGCTGATCGACCGCGACATGACGAAGACGGATTTGCGCCGTGCCACTGGTATCTCTCCATCTACATTCGCAAGGCCTTCCCATGGTGATTATGTGGCCTCGTCTGTCATCGACCGTTTCTCGACAGGGCGTTCAACAACGAACCGATGTTGCGTGTGGCATGATGGGCGTAATGACGAAGGAAGAGAGAATATGAGGACCAGGGCTAATTTTTGAAGCATGAACAGTAATTTGGAAATTGAGGTAAACGCAAAAAATCCGTATGATGAGAGGCGTGAAGGAAAGGGACGAGATGAAGAAGATCGCAATGCTTGTTGTATTTGCCCTTACAATGGCGGCGAAAGCTGACTACTGGATGACGTTCTGCAAGACGCCGGGCGGGCAGCAGTATTCGCAGGTCGGATACGTGAACCCAGACGTAGACGGATTTGTGACGATCAAATCGGGACCGCTGACTGTCGTCGTGTACAAGACGCAGGTGTGGTATCTGAGGATGCCTGGCGATGTGCCAAGTGGTAAGTAATGGTGTACTCGATAGACAGTCTTGAAGTTGCGGACAATCCGATTGTGCTGTTCAGGGGCATCGTCGGGAGCCGGGCGTACGGAACGCAGAACGCGAACTGCGACACGGACGTTCGCGGCATCTTTGAGGTGACACATGCGACACAATCATATTGGGGGAGCAAATGAAACTGTACCGGCATCCTGCCGCATCGACCTTATGCGTCCAGATTCTGCCAAATATTCGTTCGTCACCGGCCGTGGCGGTGATAAATGGACGGCGTTCATCCGCATCAACAACAGCTACAACCGCACGTCTCGCCTTGTCCTGCAAATCGGGTACTGCCGTTGGATATGCCTCAACGGAGTGATATTCGGCGCTTTGTGTGGATTGACGGCGGGCGGAGATTTCGGTATCATATTGCCTTCCGGCGGCGGAGAGAATTCCGTCCGACGGGGAACAAGGAGATACAATGAAGGAAATAGGAGTGGGAATACTAGGATTCGGTACGGTCGGGGCCGGCGTCGCGGACGGACTGTTGCGCAACCGGCGGCTGATGGCCGAGCGCCTGGGCGTCGACATCGTCCTGAAGAAGATCGCGGACCTCGACATAACGTCGGACCGCGGCGTGAAGGTGCCGGATGGCGTGCTCACGACGGACGCGGCGTCCGTCATAGCCGACCCGGACGTGCGGATCGTGGTGGAGACCATCGGCGGAACGGGCATCGCCAAGACGTTCGTGATGTCCGCCCTCGAGGCCGGCAAGGGCGTGGTGACCGCCAACAAGAAGCTCCTCGCCGAGCATGGAAGGGAGATCTTCGACATGGCCGCGAAGAGCGGCTCCGACATCTACTTCGGCGCGTCCGTGGGCGGCGGCATCCCGATCATCCGCGTCCTGCGCGAGGGCCTCGCCGGGAACGAGATCAACACCATCCACGGAATCCTCAACGGAACGTGCAACTACATCCTGACGCGCATGGAGAACGAGGGGGCTGACTTCGACAGCGTCCTGAAGGACGCCCAGCGCCTCGGCTACGCGGAGGCGAACCCCTCCCTCGACATCGACGGCTTCGACACGGCCCACAAGGCATGCATCCTCGCCGCGCTCGCGTACGGCTTCCAGCCCGCTCTCGGCGACGTGCAGGTGGAGGGCATCCGCAACCTCGACGGCGCGGACGTCAAGTACGCCGCCGACTTCGGCTACCGCATCAAGCTCCTCGCGGTCGTGGCGCGCGACGGCGACGAGGTGGAAGTGGGCGTGCACCCGACGCTCGTTCCCCTTTCGCACATGCTCGCCAACGTGAACGACGCCTTCAACGCGGTGATGGTGAACGGCGACATGAGCGACAACACGCTCTACTACGGCCGCGGCGCGGGGCGCCTCCCCACGGCCTCCACCGTGGTGGGCGACATCGGCGACATCGCGCGCAACATGGCGCATGGCGAGACGCGCTACGCCCGGGCCGCGCCGGTCTACGGCGAGGGCCACTTCAGGCTGCGCCCGGCCGGCGAGATAACGAGCCGATTCTACCTTCGCTTCCAGGTGGTGGACAAGGCCGGCAGCTTCGGCACGATGGCCTCCATCCTCGGCAAGCACGGCGTCTCGATATCTGCCGCCACGCAGAAGGTGGGCGACTCGGCGAAGGGCGGCTATGTGCCTGTGGTGATGCTCACGCACCCCGCGAAGGCGTCCTGCGTGGACGCGGCGCTCGCGGAGATAGTCGCGGCCGGCGTCCTCGACGCCGCGCCTGTGAAGCTGCGCATGCTCTGACTTGCGTTGAATGTGTCTGACCAAGATGCAGAGGCATTGGTTCTTCGACCTTGACGGGACCCTCTTCGACACTGAGGAGGACATAAAGCTGGCCTGGCGCGAGGCGATCCGCGCGCTGGGCCGGGAGTGCCCGCGCTTCGACGAGCTCTACCGCACCGGCCCCTCGCTCGGCGACATGGCGGCCATCTTGTTCCCGGACGAGCCGGACAAGGCGGCGCTCGCCGCCTCCATCCGCGCCGCGTTCGCCCCGATCTACGATTCGTCCGGCTTCCCCGCGACGCTGCCATACCCCGAGGCCGTTCGCTGGATCGGCGAGTTGAAGGCGGCGGGCGCGCATTTGTACGTCGCCACTAACAAGCGCATGGCGCCCACCATGCTCATACTGCGGAAGTTCGACTTCCTCGACTTCTTCGACGGCGTCTACACGAGCGACATGTTCCTGGGCGCGGACCATGCGCCGCCCGGGATCCCCACCGACCGCGCCGCGGGCAAGGCGCAGATTCTGTCCGCCGCCCTCGCAGAGAGGGGCATCGCGCCGGAGGACGCCGTGATGGTGGGCGACACGCGTCTCGACGTCGAGGCCGGCAGGTCGAACGGCATGCGCACGGTCGGCGTTACGTGGGGCTACGGCCCGCGCGAGGAGCTCGCCGCCGCCGACGAGTTGATAGGCCCTGAAAATTTGGTATAATATCGCCCATGAGCGGCAGCATGGCATTGACTCCCCTGGACTGGACGGTGATCGCGGCGTATTTCGCCGTCAC
>CAMOHV010000336.1 GCA_946615275.1 uncultured Verrucomicrobiota bacterium
ATGCAGGGCGAGAGGGCCGTGGACGCCGATGGCGGAGACGCGCTCGATGTCCGCCGTGCGGCTCGGCCCCGTGATGAATGACGTGTAGGTGGCGCGTCCGGCGGACTGCCTTTCGCGGAGAATCGCCGCCATGTCCGGGAGGTCCGGCACTATTGCCGCCGCGTCCAGTACGATTATGCTCACCTCCGGGAGCATCGTGGCGAGGCGCGTCTCCTCGTCGTCGGTGGCGACTACGCACGTGCCGGTGGAGGCGATCCCGCAAAGGGCGTAGGCGACTCCGGACGAGAGGCCGTCCGCCTCCGCCGCGGCGCGCGCGGCCGCCACGGCGGCGTCGGCCTCGGCGCGCGTCGCCACGCGCGTCACCTTCGCCGCGACGGCTTCGGCTCGCGAGACGAACTGTTGCAATTCTCCACAATCTTTCATCACCATCTCGCCCCCCGTTCCATCACGACACCGACATCCAACATCCCGTTCGTAATTCCCAATTCCCAATTCCCAATTCTCAATTCTCAATTCCTACTTCACGGGCTCCACGAGGAAATCGTCGAGATGCCACACGGCCGGCGAAGCGCCGTTCGTCATGAAGCCGACCCATTCGAGGGCCTTGAACTGCTTGCTCCAGCGCATCCCCTTGGCCGAGACCGGCGCGCCGCCTTTTGGGGTGAGGGTGCAGTCCCACGTGCCGGCGGCGGGACCGGAGAGGTGCATGAGTATCTCCACGTCGCACCACTGGCCCACGGGTACCTGCGCGATCTCGCGTCCGCCGCCGCGCACACGGCCCTTGGCGAAGGTGAGATGCGGGCCGACCGCGTACTGCGAGCCGTCGGCGGGCCTGTAGTCGCGGCACTCGAACTGCGGCAGGGAGGCGTCGTCTACGTTGAACGCGAAATGTATGCGAACGTCGCCGGTCTCATGGGTGATCTCCGTAAAGATGTGCGGCTGCCAGCGGTACTTGTGCTTCTCGCTGTCCTCCATGCGAAGCGACTTCTTGCCCTCGGAGGCCGTCTTTGCAGTGACGGTTATCCCTGCGCTTGCGCCGTTCGTGAAGCGGCCGAGGCGCTTCTGCGGGCCGGGGCGGTACTTCTCGAAGTCGTCGCGGTAGGAGGTACGGATGAAGCGCGGGGCCTTGGGCGCGTCCTCAAGGGCGGGGATGTCCGAGTCGTCCATCGCCGCGGCGCGCCATTTGGGGCTGTCCTTGAGGACGCCCGCAAACGTCCAGTCCCACGGCACGAAGCCCATCGCGAGCGCGGGGGAGTTCGGCGCGAGGCGCCAGTCGCCGTTCTTCGGGTCGCGGAAGAGGGGGTCGGCGAACTTCGAGTGGAGGTCGTGGCCCTCGGCGTTCCACTCCTCCCTGCTGCGTCCGCTGAAGGCGTTCGTGGAGACGCCCGAAACGCCGCAGTAGAGGTTGCAGTCGAAGACTACGTCCTTCACCGTGCGGCGGCGGTCGCCACTAAGGAGGTGTGCCTCTGGGTTCGTCCACCAGAAGACGTTGTTCGTTACGATGATGGTGGTGTGGTCCTCAACGCGCGAGCGCCACACTCCGTTGCGGTCGAACGTCGCGAAGATGTTGTTCGCGAAGACGTTGTCGCGGCCGTAGTGCTGGTGCACGGCGCCGTCGCGGCAGCGCTCGACGAGGTTGGAGGCGTGGAGGATGCCGCGCGAGCCCTCGTCGGTGTAGAGGCCCCACGCGGGGGAGCCCGTGCCGGCGTAGCCGTTCACGTCGTGGATCCAGTTGCCGACCTCCACGGTGCCTTCGGAGTCGCCGAGGGTGTAGACGCCGCCCATGTCGGAGAGGACGCCCTGGCCGATGTGGTGGATGCGATTCCAGAGGAGTCGGTTGCGCTTGGCGACGGTTGGGCGGTAGCCCCACGTCCAGCCCATCGAGACGCCGGTGTATCGGAAGTCGCCGATGTCGTTGTGGGAGATCTCGTTGTCGGAGGAGTGTCCGATCCAGACGCCGATGGCGCCGTTGAGGATGTGCCCGCCGCTGCGGATGATGCTGTCGGAGACGACGTTGAACGCGGCAAGGCGCTCGGGCTTGTACTTTTGCCAGTTGTCAGTGGCGCCGATGTAGACGCCGCCGCCGCCGAGGTCGTAGATGTAGCAGTGGGTCACGCGGCAGTTGCGGCAGCCGCCCTTGAACCACACGCCGTGGAGACCGATGTGGGAGAGGCGGCAGCTGTCAAGGGAGATGTTGTCGGCGCCTTCTCCGCCGATGGCGGCTTCGGGGAACTGCACGGCGGCCTGTCCGTTGCGCGCGCCCTGGGGCGGAATAGGCCACGCGGAGTGTTCGAACGCGAGGCCCGTGAAGGATACGTCGCGGACTATCTGGTCGTTGAAGGGATCGCCCGCGAACTGCACGAAGCCCTTGGCGACGGGCGCCACGGCGCGCGTCGTTTCGGGCGTCTCGCCCTTGAGCGGAATGTAGAGGAGCTCACGCGCCTTGGCGTCGAGGAACCACTCGCCCGGCGCGTCGAGCGCGGCGCGGTAGTTCTCCAGTGCGTAGCGCGGGCGCGTGGAGGACCAGAAGAAGAGCGGACGCGACGTGCCGCCCGTCACGAGCACGATCCCCTTCTCGCCGTCAACCCACTCGACGCGCGTGCGCGCCATGTCCCAGCTCTGCCAGAACTGGATCTCGGCGCGGGAAAGCTCCTCGGGCGAAAGCTTCACGAGGTCGGCAATGTCGTCCTTCTCGGCGATGAACACGCGGCGTGAGAAGTCGCCCGGCTCGCCCGTCTTCGGGTTCCTGCTCTCCTCCCAAGGCTCCACCATGTAGCGGTAGAACTTGTTTGGGGTGCGGGCGCGCTGGGCGCGGCGGCCGTTTACGAACAGCTGCTCGAAGTCGAGGCCGTCGGGGACGCTCGCGCGCCAGATGCCGTCGGCGCCGGGCTTGAACGGCGGGAGCGCCACGCCGCCGTCGAAAACGGCGCGGCCCTTCTTCGCGGCGGTGAAGCGCACGTTGGAGTCGGCCGGCGTGAACACCGCGATCTCCGTCACGGCGTAGCGCCCGGGCTCGACGCGCACCTCTGCGGCGCGTCCCGCGGGGATGGCGCCTGAGGCGCGCATCGCGCGCACCTTCTCGAGCGCGGCGGTCATGGTCTTGACGTCACCGCCAGGGCTCATCACGACGTCGGCCGGGGCCGAGTCGTTTCCGGCGAAGAGACATCCGCCGCAAAGCGCGGCGAGGGCGGGGATGGCGAGCATGTGTGTTTTCATGCCCGATATTATACCAATTCCGCGCCGCGCGCGAAAGCAC
>CAMOHV010000337.1 GCA_946615275.1 uncultured Verrucomicrobiota bacterium
CGTGAAGCTGACCAAGGATTCTACACGCAACATATTCCTTTTTTCCACGGCCACAGCCAACATAGACAGCAACGACACGTTTTCGAAGGCGAAGATATATTCATTCCAGATTTCCGAGAATGGAACGCTCGCCCACTTCTTTGCGCCAGACAGTAAAAACGGAGTCGCCGGTTTTACCGATGTCGTCACGGGACTGTTTCATGACGATGCCTTGGAAAGCCAGGCCACGGCGCTTGCGTACACGGACGGCTACGGGCGCGCCACGGACTATCGCTATCGCGACGGAACGTTCTCCGCCCGCGTGTATGCGAAATCCGCCGATGCGTCCAAGGGAACGGTGAAATTCGGAGGTGGGATCGCTGCCGGAACCGCCGCGCAGTTTGTCGCTCGCGGAGAGACCGCTACCATTACCGCCGTGCCTGCCGAGGGTTTCGGCAAGGTCGTGTGGTCCGGTGACACATGGGCCATAGTAGAGCGGCAATCCTTCAGCATCACTGTCAAGAGCGACACGGCGGCTTGCCTTACGGCAACATTCTGCGAGACGCCAGTCTGGAAGAACACCGACGGAACCGGGTCCTTTGATTCGGTCGCGAACTGGAAAGATGGTGTGAAGCCGGAAAGCGGGGAAGGCGCCATAATAGATCTTGACGGCGGCGATGCGGCAATAACTGTCGCCGGGGCGTTCTCCTTGGCGAACCTCGCAATCAAAAACGGAGGGACGGTGACATTTTCCGGAAATGGCACCATATCGGCGTCAAAGGTTACTGTAGGATCCGGCACGATGCTCGCGACGGGCGGCGTGGTGTCGTTTGATGCATTCGATGGCGAAGGTTCGATTGCCTATTCGCCTGGCGCGGCAGATGAACTTGTGGTGGATAGCGAAACGGTGTTCAATGGCGATTTGAAGATCGTGACGGACAAGAGCATCACCGTCACGCTGAATGCGGCAGTGTCGGTCAAGACGCTGACGGTTGCGGGCGCGGTCAATGCCGTCGTCACGATTTCGAACGGAACGGGCGGATCGTTCGTCGCGACGAGCGGCGTGATCGTCGAGAGCGGCGTTCTCAAGCAGGGCAGCGCGGGCGTCCTCGGCGCGACGCCGAAGGTGACGGTCGAGAACGGCGGCACGTTCGACGTGAACAATCTGGCGCCGGACAGAGGCACGACGTTCAGCATCGCAGGCGCGGGTGCGGGCGACTGGCCGTGGGCGCTCACGTCGTCCGTGAATGTGGACAGTGACTCCAATTCCATTGACATCGTGAGTCTTGCGGACGATGCGACGATTGGCGGGGATGTCCAGATATGCATCGGAGTCCGCAGCGGTGCCACGTTCAATGCGACGACGCAAACCCTGCCTCTGACGCTCAACGGTCATACGCTCACCAAGACTGGCACGGGTACGCTCTGGTTCCGTCGGCCCTATTCGACGAACGAGGGCACGATCGACGTTCAGTCTGGAACATTGAGGATAAACGGCTGGAGCAATGCGAATGCGGCGTATGCGCAGAGCTGCGTCAGCAACATCGTGCTAATCTTGAGGGACGGGGCTGCGGCGAAGAGCGAACTGAGCGATCCGCTCTATTTCAAGTCTCTTGACGTACGCGGGGGCACGCTCTCGAGTTCCACGGGAGCTTTTGGCGTAAACGAGGAAATCACGCTCGACCCGATACGCAACCCGATTTGGCTTAAGACCGCGCCGGCGTTCGCGTCCGGCGCGAAGGTCGTGCTTGCGGATTCGTATGCCGACGTGACATGCGGCAAGCTTGTGCTGATGACGTGGAGCGGCGCGGGAGAGGTGACTTTGCCCACGTTCGACGCGTCGTGCGTGGGCGGCGCGCCCGACGGCCTGACGGTGGAGACGGCGTCCGACGGCGTCAGCCGGCTCGTCCTGCGCGTGGGCGGCTACGAGCAGAACGCCAAGGCGATCCGCGTTGCGCCGATCGGCGACTCCATCACGCAGGGAGTGACGAAGGACAGCCAGGGCGACTACCCGCAGTACCGCTCGTCCATGGCGGCGCATCTGGCCGCGCACGGCTACAAGCCCACGCTGTGCGGAATCTGGAAGTACGCGAATCTCGACAGGGCGGGCGCGCCGATGCCCGACGAATGGGCGTGGCACACGGGCGTGAGCGGCGACGCCATCGTCGCCACGGACAAGAGCGGCGGCGTGATGGACAATCTGCACCTCTACCTGGACGCGATCGGCAAGCCGGACGTCATCACGCTTCTCATCGGCACGAACGACATGGGGCGCAACGGCAAGTCGGCTGAGGAGACGTACGTGAGCTGGACGAACCTCGTGTGGGAAATCGTCCGCCAGCGGCCCACCGTCAAGATCGTCGCCTCCACGGTTCTCGACAGGAAGGACAACACGGATGGCGTACAGGCCAAGGTGGCGGCGTTCAACACGCTCCTGAAGGCCGACGTGAACGCGGGCAACCTGCCTGCCAACCTGAGCCTCGTGGATCTCTTCGCCACCGTGCCCCTTGCGACGGCGGGCAACTTCTTCTCGGACGAGCTGCATCCGAACTGGCAGGGACACGCGCTCATGGCGAAGGGCTTTGCCGACGGCATCATGTCCGCCTGTCCCTACGCGACATTCACGCCGACGGTCGACGACACGGTGACGAACGAGGCGCAGAGTCCGCTGGGGGCCTCCGCGATTGACGAACTGGCCGATTACCGCCGCGGCTTCCGCCACGTCTATACGATCGACGCGGCGGAGACGAATGCGTTCCCGAATTCCGGCATCGCGCCCTACACGGCGACTAACGCCGTCCTGCGTTCCGGCAGGAAGCTCGCCAAGGTTGGCTACTACATGGAGCTGGTGAGGAAGGGGACGAACCGCCGTCGCTGGGTGTGGGTGGATATGGACGCGAGCGGCAAGACGCTGGACGACGTGGCCCTGCCGTGGTACGCCAACACCGAACGGCCGCGTCAGTTCATTGCCGAGAAGCTGCACGTAAAGTCAAACGACAGTGCCGTCCACGCCGTCGCGCCGACGGACGACACGGTGCGCGGCGTTTTCGAGGGAACGCCCTACAACTATTCCGCCGGAGGGACGACGGCGCAGCTTGTCGGCGCGCCGGCGAACCTGATGACGGGCGGATACGGCTGGAACGACGACATGTCCGGCACGTCGAGCGGGTTCGGATGCTTCCAGATGCACCGCATCTTCACGGCGGAGCAGAAGGCGGCGGCGGGCTTCCCGCACGACGCCGAGGTGCTCTTCGCGTGGAAC
>CAMOHV010000338.1 GCA_946615275.1 uncultured Verrucomicrobiota bacterium
GTGGGGTTTGAACTCACGGAGGGCGAGCCGCTCTACGTGTTCGAGATCGACTACCCCGACGACGCCAAGCGCACGATGGACTTCATCGTGCAGGACGCGTTCAGCCCGTTTTACGAGACCAAGCTTCTGCAGGACTACGAAATGCAGGTTGGAATCTTCACGGGTGGCGACTACCCACTCTCCGGGAAGGTCCGCACGCACCGCTGCATCTACTGGGCGAGCACGACCAACGTGGTGTTCGAGGCGATGACCCTGCGCCAGGACGAGCCGGCGGCGGTGGCGGCGGTTCGCCTGTACCGGCTGAAGGGACGGACCCTGCCGAAGGCGAAAATCCGTACCCCGAAGCCGAAGGCCGGATGGGGGCGGTCGATGGGCTGGTACTACGAGGATCCGTCCATCAACTACGAATTCGCGGTGAAGGACTACGCCGCCACGCCCGAGCTCTGCCTGGAGATGGTCGACAAGATCGCCGCGACCATGAAGTACCAGGGACTCGACCTGTTCGCCTATCCCGGCTCATGGTACGACGGATACATCAGCGATTCATACAACGTGCACGGGCACGCCCCGGACTTCCTGCGCGCCTTCTACGAGCGTTTCGACAAAGAGGGCCTTGGCGTGGTGCCTCTGATCAACCAGGAGAACCATCCGGTCCCCCCCGGCTCGCTCACATACGACATGATCACCTCCGGCGAGGTGCATTCCACGATGTACAACGTGACCGCCACGGGGCTTCCGGACTGCGGCATCGTCCGCAAGCCCTCCCTCTTCAACATCTGCCATCCGGACGCGCAGCGCTACCTGGAGGGCATGATCGACCTGTTCGTGGCGGAAGGCGTGAAGCATCCCTCGTTCCGCGGCGTCGGCCTGCACGTGAAACACGCCTCCCTCTGCTGGCTCGGCCTTATCACGAGCGGGTACAACGACTACATGATCGACGGCTTCACGCGCGACACGGGGATCAAGGTGCCCGTGGACCGCCGCGACCCGAAGCGCGGCAAGGCGTATGCCGACTGGCTTCTCGCCAACGCCTACGAGCCGTGGGTGCAGTGGCGCTGCCGCCAGGTGAGCGGCTTCTGGGTCAAGATCGCGCGGAAGCTCGCGGCGGCCCGCCCGGACCTCAAGCTGTGGATCAACAACATCGCGGACCTCGACCCGATCATGGACAGGTTCTCCTCTCCGGACTACATGCGCCGCATCGCCCGCGAAGGCGGGCTTGACCGCGACATCTTCGCCCGCGAGGCCCCGAACGTGATCATGAGCCAGACCTGCCTCCCCGCGGACTACCGCTACGCCCGTCCGGGATGGTACTACGCGTCCGAGGCGGACTTCGAATGCCAGCGCACGTACCACACGAAGCCTTACTACTGGGACTTCTTGGAGGGGGCGGCCTACCCGCTCGTCCACCTGCACGACCGGTACTGGGAGTCGCACGCGGGCGACGCGAACCGCAACAAGGACCCCGCCCTGCGCTTCAAGTCCACATGGTTCAAGGAGGTCAAGTGGCGCGTGACGACGCTGAACGCCCCGGGGCCGTATGCGATGGAGCACTACGCCGTGCCGATGCGCTTCCGCGACATCCTCGGCTTCACGAAGGGCGGATACCTGGTGGGCACGTACGGCATGGAGGACCACCTCGTTCCGTTCGCACAGGCGTTCAGGGCCCTGCCGGCGGTCAACATGGAGACCTTGCCCGGCGGGGGCGAGTTCGTGCGCCTGCGGCATGTGGACTACGACGGCCGCAGCTGGTTCTACGTCGTGAACACGGGGGTGGAACCGGCGTGCGTACGCGTCCGTTTCCCGGAGGGGTCGAAAGACCTCGTGTCGGACGCGTCCTGCGGCGGCGATTCGACAATCAGCCTGGGGCCGTACGAATTGCGTTCGTTCTGCGCTCCTTCGGGCAGGCCGGCGTTGCTCGGGACAAAGTGATCGAGGCCGTTTGAGGGAAATCAGCAATGAAGAAAATGATATTCGCCATGTCGCTGATCGCGGCATCTGTTTTGTCGGGATCTCCGACGCCGCCGGACAGCGGAACGGGAATGCGCCTCGCATGCCAGATGTGGGGCGTCAAGGACTTCTGGGAGAAGGATCCGGAAAGGGGGTTCGCCGAGGTCTTCCCCAAGCTGCGCGCCATGGGCTACGAGGGCGTGCAGTCCATGGCGTTCTGGAAGATCGACCCCGACCGTCTTGAGGCGTTGCTCAAGTCGAACGGACTTGCGTTGGCGGACATGCCCGTATCCTTCGACCACATCGAGGGCGCGAACGTCGACAAGACCGTTGCGTTCTGCCGGCGGTTCGGCGTGGACTTCGTGTACGTTCCGTGGTTCAAGGGCAAGACCTCGGCGGAATGGCGCGAATTCTGCAAGCGGCTCTCCGTTGCGGGGAGGCGCCTGAGGCCCTACGGCATACGCGTGGGATACCACAACCACCTGCACGAGTTCACCGTGCAGCTGCAGAACGAGTTCCCGGCCGACATCCTGAAGTCCGACCGCGAGGTCAATCTCGAGCTGGACATCGGTCCGGTCGCGGAGTCCGGCCGCGACGCCCCCACCTGGATATCCGATCTCTCCGGGCGCGTTCCCGGCCTGCACGCCAAGCCGTACGGGGCGTCCGCCGTCGGCGCGCCCGGCGACGTCCAGAACTGGCCGAAGGTCATCGACGCGGCGCGGCGGGCCGGCGTCAAGTGGTTTGTCGTGGAGTGCGAGCAGCGGAAGAACACGTATGACGACGTGGCCGCGAGCGCCGCCTACCTGAAGGGCATCTGGAACGCCGCCCCTCCGCCGGAGAGGAAGCCCCGCGTGGTGATGAACCTGGTCAATTTCGTCCGCGGCTGCGAACCGCGCCGCCCCATGGACCTCGTCACGCCCGTGGCGGAGCAGATCCGGTGCAACCGGCGCTACGGCATGCCGAGCACGATCCTCATGCAGTACGACGCGATGCTGCGCGACGACATCATGGCCGCCGCGGCGACGGCCGACCGCTCGAATACGGAGTTCGGCGTGTGGATCGAGATCGTCAAGCCGCTCTGCGAGGCCGTGGGCATCGCGTGGAGGGGCCGGAAGGACTGGGCGTGGGACTGGTGGGTGTGCCCCGGCTTCCTCGAGGCCTACACGCAGGAGCAGCGGGCGAAGCTGATCGACGAGCTGTTTCGCCTGTTCAAGGAAAAGTTCGGCACCATGCCGAAGAGCGTCGGGTCCTGGGTGATGGACGCCTGGTCCATCGCCTAC
>CAMOHV010000339.1 GCA_946615275.1 uncultured Verrucomicrobiota bacterium
ATTCTCAATTCTCAATTCCTCGATACGTCATGGGCTCAAGAGCGACGCGGCGGCCGAGGCGAAGGCCGCGCTTGCGGGCGGCGCGGATCCGCTCGCCGTGATCGGAGAGGCGATCGTGCCGGCCCTGGAGGTTGTCGGGAAGGGGTTCGAGGCGGGGACGGTGTTCCTGCCGCAGCTCCTGATGGCGGCGGAGGCGGCGGGGGCGGCGTTCGAGGTTGTGCGGACCATGTTCCCGGCGCGAGAGGAGTCCGTGAAGGGCCCGATAATAATGGCCACGGTGAAGGGGGACATCCACGACATCGGAAAGAACATCTGCCGCGCGCTCCTGGAGAACTACGGCTTCAAGGTGATAGACCTCGGCAGGGACGTGCCGCCCGAGAGGGTGGTGGAGGCCGCGCTGCGGGAGAAGGCCCGTCTCGTTGGGCTTTCGGCGCTGATGACGACCACCGTGGGCGCGATGGAGGAGACGGTGAAGCTCGTCCATGAGCGCTTCCCGGGATGCCCCGTCGCGGTGGGCGGCGCGGTGCTCACGCCCGAATACGCCGCGAAGATCGGCGCGGACTACTACAGCAAGGACGCGATGGAGCTGGTGCGCCTCGCCGAGAGACTCTTGTCCTGACGCCCGGAGGCCGCCGTGATCACGCTGCATCTAGAGAGGCCGGCGGGCGGGCCGTGCGCGTTCTTCGCCGATGCGCCCGGCGACGCGCTCGCCGACGCAGTGGCCTCCGTGGTCTGGTTCCCCGAGGAGCTTGAGGCCACTGCGCGCGGCATCGTGCCGTCGCTGCGGAATCTCCTCATGTTCCTCTCCGACGTGCGGGGAAGGAAGTTCAAGCGCGGGATATTCCTCGGCGACGACGTGTTGGCCCTCGCCGAGGCCTTCCGCCGCGCGGCGCGCGGCGTCGCCGAGGGGCGCGTTGTGCCTGACGCCGAGCTCTGCGACGGCGGCTTCCGCGCCGTGTGGCGTCCGGTGGGCGGCGCCGATCCATTCCTCACAGACGCCTTCATGCGCTCGGCGGGCCTTTCGCCGCTGGAGACGATGCAGGAGAAGGCCGAGACGATCCACGACGCATGGCTTGCGGCGCTAAGGCGTAACGACGGATTCGTCCCTTGGCCCTCGCCGTCCGAGGCGGAGGCCTTCGTGCGGCGCATGGCGGAGTGGCTTTCGCCGATCTCGCTCACGCCCGAGGAGCGGGCGAGCCTCAAGTTCACGCTAGCCCCGCCGCCTTCCTCCGACGGCGAGTGGCGCATACTCTGCTCGCCGCCCGCCACGCGCGCCGGGCTCACGGCGCTGGGCCAGGCCGCCATGGTCTTTCCGCCCATCGGCGGGCTCTCGGGCGGCGCCGCGCGGCTCACTCCGGAGAGCGTGGAGGCGTTCGTGCGCACGGGCGCCGCGAACCTCGCCGCCGCGGGATTCGCCGTGGAGCTGCCGGATGGCCTCGTGGGCGAGCACATCTCCGCCGAGGCCGAGGTCTTCTCTCCGGAGGCTCCGGCGGAGCAGGCCGGCAGGCCGCCCGCCGGCGGCATCTCCGCGCGCCTCAAGGTGCGCATCGACGGCGTGGAGGTGGACGAGCGCACCATCGAGTTCCTGCTCGACCAGCACACGCCATTCGTCTATTTCAACGAGCACTGGATCGAGGTGGACCGCTTCGCGCTACAGGACGCGCTCAAGGCCCTGCGCGCCGCCAACGGACGCAGGCTCTCGATGCGCGAGGCCATATCCTTCTCGTTCGGAATGCAGCGCGCCGGGCGCCTCAAGATCGAGGAGGTGAAGGCGCACGGCTGGCTGCGGGGGCTCCTAAACGAGCTGCGCGGGGAGGACCGCTTCCGCGAGCTGCCGCCGCCAAAGGGGCTCGCGGGCGAGCTGCGCGACTACCAGAGCCGCGGCGTCGCATGGATGGCGTTCCTCGTGAAGTGGGGGTTCGGTCCGTTGCTGGCCGACGACATGGGCCTGGGGAAGACGATCCAGACGATCGCCTGGATGCTCCACTTCAGGCGCGGGCACGTCAAGGCGCGCGTCCTGGTGGTGGCGCCGGTGTCGGTCACGACGAACTGGACGCGCGAGATCGCGCGGTTCGCACCGGAGCTGAAGGTGTATCTGCACCAGGGCGGAGACCGCGCGGCGGGGATGACGTTCCAGAGGCGGGTCCGCGCCGCGGACGTCACGGTTGCCGGCTACGCGCTCTTCGTGCGCGACTTCCGCGAATTCGCCGCCGCAGGGTTCGACGCGCTCGTCCTCGACGAGGCGCAGACCATCAAGAACCCCGAGACGCGCGCGGCCAAGGCCGCATGCGCGCTCGGGGCCGGCGTTCGCATCGCCCTCACGGGCACTCCGTTCGAGAACTCGGCGGGCGACCTCTGGTCTCTGCAGGAGTTCCTCAATCCGGGGCTTCTCGGCTCTCGGCGCGACTTCACGGAGCGATTCGCGCGCCCGATTGCCGAGGACGCGCGTTCCGGAGCGGCGGGCCGCCTCAAGCACATCCTGGAGCCGTTCATACTGCGAAGGCTCAAGACGGACCCGGGCGTGGCGGCGGAGCTGGGGGAGAAGCGCGAGGTGCGCGAGTACTGTCCGCTCTCCCAGGACCAGAGGCGCAGATACGAGGAGGCGCTTTCGTCGTACAGGCGCGACCAGGCGGCGGACATGGGGGACGGGTCGCGCAGCGGGCGCGTGCTCGCGCTTCTCACGGAGCTGAAGCTCGTGTGCGACGGAGAGGGCAAGTTCGCGCGGCTCGTGGATCTTCTCGAGGGCATATTCGAGGCGGGGGAGTCCGCGCTCGTCTTCACGCAGTACGCGAAGGTGGGGCGCGAGTTGCGCGACAGGCTGGAGGACGAGTTCGGGCGGCGCTTCCCGTTCCTCCACGGATCGCTTTCTGCGGAGGAGAGGGAGCGCGAGATCGGGGATTTCAACGCGGACCCGGAGCCGAACGCGTTCATACTCTCGCTCCGCGCCGGCGGGTTCGGCCTCAACCTCACGCGCGCCACGCACGTGATACACTTCGACCGCTGGTGGAACCCCGCCGTGGAGAACCAGGCCACCGACCGCGCCCACCGAATAGGGCAGACGAAGACGGTGTTCGTGCATCTCTTCATCGCGCCCGGCACGCTGGAGGACCACATCGACGAGCTTCTGGAGTCGAAGCGCCGCATCGCGGGAGAGGTGGTGGGCTCCGGCGAGTCGTTCCTGTTGAAGATGTCCGACGGCGAGCTGGACAAGGTCGTGTCGCT
>CAMOHV010000340.1 GCA_946615275.1 uncultured Verrucomicrobiota bacterium
CGGGCGACGTCGATATTTCGCTTGCGCAGGATCCACAGGGCGGGCTTGTCCTGCGCGCCGAGAATATTCACCGGTGAAAGAGCGACGCGATGGTTAGATGATCAGCTTGACGGGTAGTCCTAATCCCCCATTCTCGACTGGCATGGATGGAAAATGCTCGAATGTCTGCCCACGACTCTTATGGCTTGCGCGAAGAGGGAGGATATGGTATCATCTTGGGGTTGCCTCAAGGCGGCGTATGAAAGGAAAGACGATGATAAAACTGTTTGCGGACGTTGAGGGCATCGGATGATCAAGGCAAGGTAGGATTTCCTGAGATGAGATGGCTATTGAGAATTTTTGCGGCCGGCGCGTGCGCGGCGCTGGCGGGGTGCCTCGGCACATCGCGTCCGCCGGTGAAGGCGTGGACGGTGGAGCCGGCGGTGTCCGACGGCGCGGCGCGTCCGCCGGTGCGCCTGGACGAGCTCAATCCGCCGCCGTTCAGGTCCACGCGCCTTGGCGGCGTCACGGTGCTGGCGCCATACGACAGCGTCCCGATGCGCGTGAAGCGGGCCGACGGATCCTTGGCCGAGGACGCGTACAACGTGTTCGCGGCGGCGCCGGCGCAGCTTCTCAGGCGGCCGGTGATCGGAGCGCTTGCGCAGGAGCCGCGTTTCGGAAGGGTGCTCTCGCCGGTCTCGACGGCGTCGGCGGAGGCCGTGGCGGAGGTGATGGTCTCGGAGCTGGCGCTAGACTGCCGGGACGGGCGCAAGGCCACGGTGCGCCTCGGGGTGAACGTGGTGAAGGGGCGCGACGTGGTGCTGTCGGCGGAGGCGTCCGGCGAGGCGGATGCGTCGTCGGGCGACTACACCGAGGCCTTCTCCAAGGCGTTCAACGACGCGCTGCGCGAAGGGCTCGTGAACCTCAAGTGATCTTGATTTGACGAAAGGCAAAGGAATCCCCATGAAAAAAGCTCTCTTTTTCGCCGCCGCGCTTACGGTGGCCGGCGCGTTCGCGCGCCCGCCGAACTACGACGAGTCAAAGGTGGGGCCGTACACGCTGGAGGATCCGCTCGTCTTCGCGGACGGCACGCGCCTCACGTCGCCCGACCAGTGGCCGGCGCGCCGCGCCGAGATCGTGAGGATCTTCGAGCGCGAGATGTTCGGGCGCACGCCGCCGCCGCCGGATGCGGTCGAAACCGAGATGTTCGAGGAGGGCGTGACGCTCGACGGGCTCGGCATCCGCCGCCAGTACCACATGTGGTTCAAGAAGGACAAGACGGGCCCGCGCGTGGACTGGATACTCTTCCTCCCCAACCGCATCCAGGGGCTTGAGCCGAAGTTCAAAAATGGACGCCCCGTCTGCGAGAACACGGAGAAGGTCCCGGTGGTGCTCTTCCTGAACTACCGCGGGAACCAGGAACTCGCGACCGATCCCCAGATACCCGTGATGCAGGCGTGGAGCCGCAACGGGAAGAAGTTCGGGATTGTGGACCACAAGGTGCCCGAGTCCACGAGGGCGCGCGCGCGACGGACGGACACGTCGTCTCCGTTCCCGCTCGAGACGATCCTTGCGCGCGGCTACGCCGTGATGTCCGCCTGCTACTGCGAGATTTCGCCAGACCCCGAGGCAGAGAACGGCATGACGCCCAAGGAGGCGCAGGACAAGCTCGCCTACACCGGCGTGTTCGAGCTTTGGGGACCGCGCGACCCCGGCCGCGACGACGACATCACGGCGATCGGCGCCTGGGCTTGGGGGCTTTCGCGCGGGCTCGACCTCGCGGAGCGCATCCCGGAGATCGATGCGAAGCGCAGCGTCGCCACCGGCTGCTCCCGCCTCGCCAAGACACCTCTTCTCGCATGCTCGCGCGACGAGCGCTTCGCCGTGTGCGTCCCAAACCAGACCGGCGGCGGCGGATGCCCCCTCGCCAAGCGCGACTTCGGCGAGAACGTCTCCACCGAGATGCGCGCCTTCACGCACTGGTACTGCAAGGCGTACAACAAGTACGTGGACAACGAGCAGTCCATGAAGTTCGACCAGCACCTGCTCCTGGCCTCCATCGCCCCGCGTCCGCTGCTGGTGGAAGGCTTCAACAGCGGCTGGTTCGACACGAAGGGCGAGTGGCTCGCCTGCCGCGCGGCCTCCCCCGCCTGGGAGTTCCTCGGGCGCCCGGGCCTCCCCAAGGGCGACTTCCCGGCTAACTACGACACGTCGTGCATCGGCCCCAGCCTCGGCTACGTCCGGCGCGGCGGCAACCACGGCATATCGGGCTACGACTGGAAGTGGACGCTCGACTTCGCCGACAGGGCCTTCGGCAGGTGAGAGAATCTTGATCGATGTCAATCAAAGGAGAAACAAGAATGAGCAAGCCATTGGTGATAATGCCCTGCCTCGACATGATGAACGGTCGCGTGGTGAAGGGCGTCAACTTCGTGAACATCCGCGACGCCGGCGACCCCGTTGAGTGCTGCCGGGCGTACTGCGCGGCCGGGGCCGACGAGATAGCGATGCTGGACATCACGGCCACGGTGGAGAGCCGCGCCACGATGCTGGAGGTCGTGAAGAAGGTCGCGGCCGTGAAGACCGTCCCGTTCACGATGGGCGGCGGCATATCGTCCGTCCAGGCCGCCGAGGCCGTGCTGAACGCGGGCGCTGACAAGATATCCACCTCCTCGGCCGTCTTCCGCCGCCCGGAGATGATAGGCGAGATGATCAAGGCGTTCGGGGCGGAGAAGGTGACGGTCGCGATCGACGTCGCCCAGAACGCGGCCATGCCCAGCGGCTACGAGGTGTTCATCGACGGCGGGCGCACCGCCACCGGCAAGGACGCCCTGGAATGGACGAAGCAGGTGGACGGCTACGGCGTCAAGTGCATCCTGCCAACCTCTAAGTCCACAGACGGCGCGCGCACCGGCTTCGACCTGCCGCTCATCCGCCAGATCCGCGCGGTGACCTCCGCCGACGTCGTCGCCTCCGGCGGCGCCGGCACGATGGAGCACTTCGCAGAGGCAGCCGAGGCCGGCGCCACGGTGCTCCTTGGAGCTAGCGTCTTCCACTTCAACCTCATAGCGATTCCGGACCTCAAGAAGTTCCTGAAGGACCGCGGCTTCGCCGTGCGCGCCTGAGGTGTGAATTTTCAATTCACCCCCTTGACGCGGAACGGGGAAATTGGTAAACTACTCATCCGCCGCCACGGAGAGGTGGCAGAGCCTGGTTGAATGCACATGACTCGAAATCATG
>CAMOHV010000341.1 GCA_946615275.1 uncultured Verrucomicrobiota bacterium
TGAAGGCGGAGGATCCGGGGACTGGCTTCAGCGAAAGCCTCTCCCCGTTGCCGAGATCGAGCTTCTCGCCAGCCGTGCGCGCCGACGCGCCGGGCCTGACGCCTGCGAGAGGGTTGAACGCGGCCGCGAGGCGGTCCGCCGCCGCGTCGGAGGCATTCGGCGGCTCGAAGGCGGCCTTCTTGTAGGGGTTCAGGACCTTCTCCGGGTCGAAGTCGTCGTTGGCGACCTCGCGCGCGAGCTGGCGGCGGCGCTTCACTATCTCGGGGTCGGGCTCGCCGGTCTCGGTCCAGGTGCCGAAGAACGGTACGTTCATGTTCATCCACGCGAGGAGGCGGTCCTTCTCCTCGGCGGTGAGGCGCACGCCGTGGTGGCCGCGCGCGAGGCGCTGCCAGAGCTCGGACGTGTCGGCATGGAACTCGCCGGGGGTGAGGAGATGGTAATCCCCTTCCGGACCGTTCCGCCGCACGTACGGATGGAGCGCGTCGTATATCTCGCGCGGCGAGCCGACGAACTTCGGGAGCGGCTGGCCGAGCGCGTTCTTCTTCTTGGGGCTGCCGGCGTGGCAGCCGGAGCAGCGGCGCTCGATCACGTTGAGCGTCTCGCGGTCGAACGCGAAGCCGCGCCGGGGGCCGTACCAGGGCTTGATCTTCTGCGGCGGCTTGTAGGAGGCCTGGGTGCGCGCGCCCGCGGGCGGGGCCACGTTCTGGTCCTGGTGGCAGCCAAGGCAGGAGAGCGTCTCGCCGGGCATCGCGGCGAACCAGCTGCGCATCTCCTGGAGGTGCTTGCCCTGCGCGTCGAGGGGCTGGATGGCTATCGGGACGTTCGCGGGGCACTCGAAGAGCACGCTGCCGTCGTCCTCCACGTCCACCTCGCCGATGATCACGCGCACGTCCCAGGGGCCCTCCATGCCGATGCAGTAGTGCCCGCCGCAGTCCTTGCCGTGGTTCTTGTAGGAGCAGTATTCGTAGTTGAAGAGGCGCAGCTTCTTGACGACGCCCTTCGGGACGCCCGCGAGGCCGGGGCCGTCGTAGACGGAGACGATGTTAACGATGGCGGTCTTCTTTGACTCGTCCACGCGCTGGGCCACCTCGAAGGGCTTCTCGCGCCTCTCGATGGGGAGGGGCTCGAGGTAGTTCACGGAGTCGTCGGACGAAACGAGGAGCGGGTACTGGTTGTCGAACACGTCGACGTAGGCGATGAAGAAGTGCTTGGCGCATGAGTAGTCCTGCATCGAGACGAGGGCGGCCTCGTCCGAGAGCGGATAGGGATGCAGGAAGAACTGGCGCGCGTCGTTCACGAGGCGGTCGGCCGTCACGTTCTCGACGGGCTTGCCCCAGCCTGGGAGCTTCTGGACGGCGCCGGACGTCTCGCGGCGGCCCTTCGCGACGTCGAAGAGCACCAGCTCGCCCTTGCGGCTGACGCCGTGGTGGCCGGTGACGACGGCCATGAACTTCGTGGATGACCCGGGGATTGGCTTCGCGTAGAAGAGGGAATTCGGCCAGTAGGAGTTGGAGCCGTAGTACTCCTGCTGGTCGGAGCCGTCGGGGTTCATCGTCATGAGGATGCGCGAGAAGTAGTGGGCGGAGTCCGTGTATTCCCAGCGGAGGTAGAGGCAGCGCCCGTTGGGGAGCATCACGGGGTGCCAGTTGTTGTCCTGGTCGAAGGAGATGCGGCGGAGGCGTCCGTCGGTGTGGCGGAGCATGAGGTTGCCCACGTGGTCGGCGCCGCCGACGCACGGGACGCCCTGGAAGCCGACGGTGCCCATGAGGAACATCTTGCCGTCGGGGAGGTACATGGGGTCGTAGTAGTCGATGTCGGGCGTATTGGTGGGGGTGATCTCGCGGAGGCGGCCCGGCGCGGCGAGGTCCATCTCCGCGACGCACCATCCGCTCTCGCCGATGTCGCCGTGGGCGCCGTTGGGGGCGGCGCGCCTGCCGGTCGCGGCCTCGGCGAGCTTGCGCGTGGAGAACGCCACCTTGGTGAGGTCCCAGTCGAGCGCGACGTCGCCGATGAAGGAGTCGCTTTCATGGAGAGTCCTCTCCGCCGTGACGCCGCCCGAGCCCATCGAGACGCGCACGAGGGCGTTGGAGTATCCGCTCACGGGCACGCTCGTATTGCCCTGCCAGTTCTGCGGAAGACCCAGCGCGTTGCCGTCGCCGCGGCGGATGGCGAGGAAGTCGGAGAAGCGCCCGAACGCGGGAAGGCGCAGGAACACCTTCTTCGAGAGGGCGTCGGCCTTGGCGGGATCGGCCTTGGCGGCGGGGATCTCGGCGAGGAGGGCTGCCTTGTCGGGGAAGAGCGAAGGATGCTTGGCGGCGTAGGCGTTGATGGCGCGCTCCATGGCCGCGGGGTTGAAGAGGCGCTTCACGAGGTGGAGGCGCATGTTCTTCGGCGGAGGCTCAACGGGGGCGGAGACGCGCTTCCCGACCACCTTGTATTCCGGCAGCGTCTGGCCAAGCATGTCGCGGTCGGAGAACTCGTGGCTCGCGTCGTAGTCCACTTGGCCGTCGGTGTTCCAGATGCGGTGGTGCCACACGATCTTCCTGTTCTTGTCCAGGAGGAAGATGCGCGCGCCGTAGAGGTCGAACTCCTCGCCGGGCCTGCGCGAGGGGCGGATGCGGATCACGGAGATGGGGCGGTTGGTGTGGAAGTTCACCTCCATCCACGGCGTGTCGATGCGCCTGACGGCCGTCTCGCGGCGGATGGTGAAGGCGGGGTTCTTCTCGACGTCGTTGTGGTGCTCCACGGGCCCGCACACGTCGAACACGCGCCATGAGAGGGACTTCGCCGGACCGGGGTTGTCCACCACCATGTACCACGCGCGGGTGTAGAAGTCGCCGAAATCCTTTGCGGCGAAGGCAGCGCATACGGCTGCGGCCGATGCAAGAAGCACCGGCAATCTGGCCTTTGGAAGTTTCATGCCCGCAATTATACCAAATATTCCGCCGCCGTTGGCGCAGAAAATCAGCGCGGTCAGAAGTTGTTCTGCTCAAGCTGGAAGTAGGCCTTGGGATGATCGCAGACCGGGCACTTCTCCGGGGCGCTCTCGGACTCGATGATTGCCCCGCAGTTGCGGCACTGCCAGCGGTTCTTGCCTACCCTCACCCAGACCTCGCCGGACTCGATGTTGGCCGCGAGGCGGCGATAGCGTTCCTCGTGGTTCGCCTCGACCTCGGCCACCTTGCGGAACTTGAACGCGATGTCGGTGAAGCCCTCG
>CAMOHV010000342.1 GCA_946615275.1 uncultured Verrucomicrobiota bacterium
GAAGGGTCTGTCCCCTCAGATCCGTCCGGTGCGGACGAAAATCTCATGAGGCCAGGCCATGATGGGTCCGCCAGTGCGGCGCATTCTCAATTCTCAATTGCGTGCGCCATCATCGGAACTGGATGACAAACCCCGGATTCAGCGCCTTGAACCAAAGCGTGCCGTCTGAGAACCACACGCGCCAGCCAAAGCCTTCCGGCAGCGCAGGGCTCACTGCAAGGTTCCAGTCCTTCGGGATGTTCTCCACGGAGGAGGCGGTGAAAAGAGCGACCTCCCTACCGCGCATGGCGGGGGGGATCGAGATGGAGAGCGTGCCCGCAGCGCCGAACTTCACGGCGCCGGACACCGCTAGCGGCGTACCGCCGCCAAGATCGACCGCAAGCGTCGCGCCGTCCACGAGCTCCAGACCGCCCTCCACAGCAAGTCCCGCCGGGGCCAGCGTGCCCGAGACGCGCAGCGTTCCGTTGGACACCACCCCGGAGCCGGAGACCGTCGACGCCGTGCGCGTCTCGCCGCCAAGGTCGAGCGCAGCGCCGTCGGAGAGTTCGATCGCACCCAAGCCGTCGGCAACGTAGTCCCTGTACTGGCGGCCGAACCATTTCGCCTGCAGATACGCTTCAAGGCGGCCCAGCTCGTCGTCGGTGAGGCAGCGGTCGTATGCGATCACCTCGCAGATGCGCTGTCCGCCCCAGCGGTAGATGCGGTCCTTGCCGAACTGGCCGATGTAGAAGTAGCCAGGCTCCTTCGTGTCGTCCACCCTCGCGGCGAAGGAGTGGTAGGAGGCGGACGGGAAGCCCTGCGTGTACGGTACGCGATCGCCGTTGATGGAGAAGAAGGCGTCGGCGGAATAGAGCGATTCGCCCGGTTCGGAGCGGCCGTCGGCCAGGATGGAATCCGCATACGACCTGCCGGTGTTGCCGCCGCGGTGGATGCAGGGCGAGCCGGGGCTGCAGCACACGAGGAAGTTGCCGCCTTCCTGGAGGCCGATCACCTCGATCACCGTCTTAGCCTTGCAGTCGGACTTGTCCCATGTGAGCCATCCCGCCCGTGGCATGTTCGCCATTGTGTCCCTGCCCAGCTGGCAGAACGGCCCGGTGCAGAGGACGTCCAGACCGTTGCAGTCACCCTTTGCGATCCATGGCCTGTTCGTTGGATCAGCCACGGCGTAGTGCTGGCCCGAGCGGTCGTACCACTTGGTGACGAAGTTCGTGCCGTTCTCCTCGTATGTCTCAAGGAGGTTCGTGGCGGACATGTCGAAGTGCGCGATGAGGCCCTCCGCCGGCACCATTTCAACGCCTGTGCGGACAAGCCCCGTCACCTTGATCGTGCCGCCAGACGCGGCGAAGGTCCCCTTGAACGCCGAGAGGTCCCCCACCGCCACCGTCGCGGCCGACGCCAGCGCGAAATCGTTCGTGCCAACGAGCGCCTTCGCCGCGAGCGACGTCCCCTCAGGCAGGGACAGCGAACCGTCTCCCGTGGCGAGCACGTCCACGGCCGCGGAACCTCCCGCATATCCGGACGGGGCCGCGCCCATCCACTTGCGCATCAGGTGCGCCTCGATGTCGCGCCGCAGCGAAGATTCGAGCAGCGAGTCGTACACCACCACCTCGGCGAGGAGCACGCCGCCCATGCGCACAAGGCGCGCGGGAACGTCGCCGTTCGTGTCGTACATGTCGGCCGCGAAGGCCGACGCCCTGCAGTTGTCCGTGGTCTGGAAGGAGAGGACGTGCCAGCCGGCGGGGAAGGTGGCGGACGCAACCGTCTGCACGCCGTCGATGAATATCCGCCCGTTCCTCACAGCGCCAGAGGAGTTTCCGTCCCAGATGGGCGATGTGCTTGCGCCCGTCTGCCGCCGGAAGTCGTTGCCGTCTGCCGCCGTGCTCGACCCGAGCGGCATGCCGAAGCCCCTCTCGGCGTTCACGACGAGGAACACGGTGCGGATGCCAGCGTCGCGCCGCGCCCAGAGGAGGCAGTCGCCGTATGTGCCGTCCGAAGAGCCGAACTCGCCGAAGTCGATGGCGTACTTTCCGCCGAGGTCGGCGCGCGCCACGCGGCGCGGGGAGAGGACGGTTCCGTTGTTCGTGGGGGCGTAGGCGCTCATCGTGCCGCCGTCCGCGTCGCGCACGCCGATGACGGCGTCGCCGGAAAGCGTGAAGGACGAGGCGTCGTCCGCGTCCACGTGGAACGTTCCGGCCGGCGGGCGCCACCCGTCAGGCAGCTCGCGCGCTCCAAGCGCGAGCTCCCCTTCCGCGAGCTCCAGCGTCCCCTCGAGCGCCGGGATGCCGTTCACCGTGAGGGTCCCGCCGCCCGTCTTGCGCCAGCTCTTCCCGAGAAGCGGCCCCACGGTGGCGGAGGCGCCGGAAGGCACGTCAATGGCCGGCGCCGGATCGTCCGCCGTGGACTTGAGCTCGCCGAATATCTCCTCCCCGGGCTTCGCCGCGAACGCCGCCGGCGTCTTGGGGAGCCACTTCGCGATAAGATGCGCCTCCACGGACGCGAACTCGTCGTCGTCGAGGCGGCGGTCGTAGAACACGGCCTCGCAGAGCGTCTGCGCGCCGCTTCTGAACTTGTACCCGTTGCTTGGATGGCCCCAGCGGTCCACGAAGAACGCCGCCGCCGATGCCGGCTTGCCGTCGGCCAGGTTGATGGCGCTGGCGTTGTTGGCCTTGCCGCCGCCGAACGCGACGCCCGCGAGGTTGGAGAGCAGGTCGGCGGAAATGCCGTTCGAGGCCTTGGCGCCACCGCCGCCGAGGATGCTGCCCAGCAGGTTGGAGGACATCTGGTGCACGGAGCCGTTGCTCTGGCCCAGGAGCTGCGTGGCCAGGCTAGCGAGGTTGCCGAAGTCAACCTGCTGGCCCGCGGCGAGCGCGGAGGTGGCGGCCACGACCTGGGACGCCTCTTCCTTGGACACGTTGTTGTTGTTCGTGAGGTTGCCGATGGTGGAGTACGGGTGCTCCATGAGGCTGGTGAGCATCTGCGGGTTGGAGAGGACGCTCTGGACGAGCTGCTGGACGATATCCTGGGTTGCCATGGGAACCTTCCTTCTTCGTGGGCCCGGTACCGGGCCGCAAACCGTTGCCTCCATTGTGGCCCTTCGAAGGGTTCCGGCAGCGAGGCAATCGGCCGACGCGCGACCGGGACCCGGAAACCTTGCCTCATAAGGCATGCGTGATGAGACAAGGGGTCGGAGGCTTTGTCTCATCAGGTCTCT
>CAMOHV010000343.1 GCA_946615275.1 uncultured Verrucomicrobiota bacterium
CGCCGCCATGCAGACGACCGCCGCAAGGGCCGCCAATCTAACTGATGTCCTCATCAGCAGATAGTATATCAAAAAAATTCGTGGAATTCCCGCCCTTCTTTAACATGCCCTTAACATTGTCATGGTAAACTATAGGCGTTTTCCAAACGGGAAACCAGGATTCAACAAAACAAAAAACAAAAAAGAAAGGAAACGCGAAATGAAAATCGGAACGATTGGAACGTGCGGCATGGCTCTCGCGGCGACGTTGCTCGCCGGTTGCAGCGAAGCTAAGGCCGGCGACGCCGGCATCTCCTCGAAGACTGCCGCGTCCTCCATAACCACAAACGAGAACGGCAGCGTCTCGAAGACGCTCGTGGAGACGTCGGTCACCACGAACGGCAACCTCATCACCGAGCACCGCCGCGAAACACGCACGAGCACGGACCTCGACGGCAACGTCCTCGAGACCAGCACGAGCGAATACGCCCAGTCCTACAGCGTTGGCGACACGGGCATCGCGAATCTCTCGCTGAAGGCGGACGACAAGGACGCCGCCACCAACACGGCCTCCTTCATGGGGCTCAAGTTCGGCGACGTCTTCCAGACCACCAACACCGTCGTCGATCCAGGAGAGCCCGCCCTGGTGCGCACGACGTTCAAGCCCAAGAAGCCCCTTCCCGGCTTCGACGACTTCTACGTGTACCTCACGCCCAAGACGCACAAGATCGTCAAGATCTGCGCCTGCGCCAAGGACGCCGTGGAGCCCGTGAGCAACTGGCGGCGCCACTATCTGATCGAGGCACTGGAGAAGCGCTACAACACGTGGGCGAGGCTCTGCAGCTTCCGCCTGCCGTACTACGCCTTCGACGTAGCGCCTGACAGATACGTGACGGTGTGCCTCGCCGGCGCGTCCGACGACTACGAGACCGTCATCTCCGCCTGGGACAACAGCGTGGCCCGCCTCGCCGCCGAGGAGCGCGAGGCCATGCGCGAGGAGGCTCGGCGCAACGCGCGCGAGAAGCGCTCGCGCCGCGTGGAGGAGGCGCAGAGCGCGTTCTAGCGCATTCTAAGGCGAAAGCCAACGATCCCCCCGGCCCGGACGGTTCCGCACATCCTCCGTCCGGGCCTTTTTACGCCCTTCAAACGAGAGCGGGGAGCAGTTTCGCGCTCCATTCCATCGAGCGCGTGAACTGGTCGAGCCCGTACGATTCGTTCGGCGCGTGTATGCGGTCCTGCGGCTGCCCCCATCCCACGAGGAGCGGCGCCGCGCCGGAGACGTGGCGCAGGGCGGAGACGACTGGTATCGACGCCCCGTCCCACAGGAACACCGGCCCGCGCGGGTCGATCTCCTCCAGCACCGAGGCCGCGAGGCGGAACACCGGCGAGGCGAGCGGAAGCCGGAATCCGGCCGCGGCCCCAGTGACGTCCTCCACGAAGAGCTTCATCCCGCGGGGCGTGTTGCGCCTAAGGTGCGCCTCCACGAGCGCCATCACCTCGTCGGGCCTCTGGTCCGGCACTAGGCGCATGGAGAGTTTCGCGAGGGCCGACGCCGGGATGACCGTCTTCGAGCCTGGCCCGCCGTAGCCCGTATGTATGCCGTTCACCTCGATGGTGGGGCGGAAGGAGTTGCGCACCACAGGCGGAAGGCCCTTCTCGCCGCCGACGGGCGGGCAGCCGATGTCGGCCGAATACTGCTCGTCGGACGGCGCCGAGGCCATGGCCGCCGCGCGCTCATCCTCGGACGGCTCCGCGACGCGGTCGCAGAACCCGGCCACGGCTATCGATCCGTCGGGGTTGTGCAACGAGGCCAGCAACTCCGCCATGCCCTGCGCGGGGTTCGGCGCGATGCCGCCGTATGCGCCCGAGTGGAGATCGTGGCCCGCCGCCTCAAGGCGCACGGTGAAATGCGAGACGCCGCGAAGCCCGGCCACTATCGCCGGGCGAAGGTCCGTGGCTGCGGACGTGTCGCACACGCAGAGGACGTTCGCCTTGACCCTTCCGGGGAAGTCCGGCCCCGACGACGCCCGCGCCGCGCGGGAGAGCAGACACGAGAGCGCCGTGGAGCCGCTCTCCTCCTGCCCTTCAAGGACGATCTTGATCGTGGGCAGCGGGCGCGACGGATCCACCTCGAGAAGAGCCTTGAGCCCGCACAGGAAGGAGAACCACTGCCCCTTGTCGTCCTGCGCCCCGCGCGCATAGACGCGTCCGTCGTCCTTAAGCACGGGCTCGAACGGCTGCGTCGCCCACTCCTCGAGCGGATCCGGCGGCTGCACGTCGTAATGGCCGTAGAAGAGGACGGTCGGCGCGTCCGGCGCGCCGGCGCGCTCGGCGAAGAGGACCGGCGGCGTGCCGGCCATGCCCTCCGCCTGCACGAGCTCGCCGGCGAAGCCGAGGGGCTTCAGCCAGTCGCGGATCCAGAGCGCGCACTGGGCGCAGTCCCTGAGATGCACAGGGTCCGTCCCCACGGTCGGGAACCTGAGTAGGTTGAAATAGTCCGCGAGGATCGCGGAGCGGTTTTTCTCGAAATAGTTTTTCACGCCGTCATTTTACCACAATCCCCGCCCCGCCGCAATGCACTCCCCCGATCGTTGCCATCGGAGGCGTATCTGCCCATCGTCCTCTTCTGCCCCGTCACCCGTCCCACGTGACCGCCGAATCGCCCCTCGGTAGGGCGCGCTCGCCGAGCGCGCCGACACCTTCGAGTTCTTGACTGACTCGTTCATCACAGCGCCCCCCTCTCTTTAAGCAACGCCCTTAACGCCTGATAGTCCGCATTGTCGAGCTTGCCGTTTCCGTTGAAATCGCCCGCCTTCAGCTGGTCGGCGTTCCACATGCGGCCGTTGCCGTCCTTGGGCGTCGCCAAAAGGCGTAAATCCTCCACATCCACATCGCCGTCGCCATCCACATCGCCGAGCTGGTAGGGCGCGCTCGCCGTGGCCGCAGCGATGCTCACCGTGGCATACGCTCCCGCCGGCAGGGCGGTCGCCCCGCGACCGCCGACCGTGGTCACACCTTCCTTCTTCGCCTCAAACACGAACATCAGGAACTTTCCGCCGCCCGCCGGCAAAATGGCAGTTCCTCCTTGCTGTTGTCCGCTTGCTGTCCCACCTTGCTGTTGTCCACTAGCCGCCCCGGCTTGTTGTTGTCCGCTTGCTGTCCCGGCTTGTTGTTGTCCGCTTGCTGTCCCGGCTTGTTGTTGTCC
>CAMOHV010000344.1 GCA_946615275.1 uncultured Verrucomicrobiota bacterium
TTGAACACCACCTCGGCAGCATCGGCAGCCCGTGAAGGGCCGCCCGCCGAATCGCCCCCAGCCAACCTGAGCTTCTGCCCTTTATGGGCAGAAGCATGGGCAGAAACAAGCGGCACCTCGAGAATAGCCTGCGTGTTGTTGGATATCACCGCGCCGCATTCGCCGAAGATGAACTCGCCGCACAGATCGGCCCGCATCTCGTACTGGTTGGCGAATCTTACGCGCAGCGCGAGATCCCGCCTTCCAGCCCACTCCGCCGGGAATCTCCACACTGCGTTCGTGCCCGGGGGGATGGGGTCGTAGCGGTCGGCCTCCCTGGATGCGAGCATTGTGAGTATCGCGCTGCGCGGCACCTTGCGAACGGCGTCGGGGATGTTGGGGTCTGCAAGGTATTTGTCGATCGCTGCGCGCGCGGCTATCATGGGCGAAGGCATCACAGGGGCGATGTGGTGGCGGCACGGCGCCGCCCCGCCGGGCGCGCGGAAATACACGTACGCCGACATCGCGGCCATCACGGCCGCCGCCGCCAGCACGTACGCGAACCACACTCCCGCTAGGGCGCGGAACGCGGCCACCGGCCGCACCGCCGCGAGAGCAAGCCGATGCTCCTCCCTCGCGCGGGCCACATGCGAGCAGGCGGCGCATAGGACTGCGAGCGAGACGATCGTGGTTGCACATCCAAGAAGCGCGTTGATGTACATCTCGCGTTCGCCGGAGGCTGTGCCGTCGCTGCGGACGAGGCCGGGGAGGAATGCGGCGACGAGAGCCACGGCCGCGAACAGGACCGGCACGAAGCGTCCGCGCACGAGCGTGCGCCAGGCGAGAAGGAAGGACGCGATCAAGCGACGACCTCCGCGAAGTAGTCCTCGAGGGCGTGCCGCTTGTCGGCCGCGCGCTCCACGATGTCCGACACCTTACCCCCGCCCACGACGCGGCCGTGCGAGAGTATCGCCACGCGCGAGCAGATGTCCTGCATGTCGAAGAGCTGGTGAGAGGTGATGAGGACCGTCATGCCGCCCTTCGCGAGGCGCAGCACAAGATCCTTGACCTCGCGCGTGCCTATGGGGTCGAGGCCCGATGTGGGCTCGTCGAGCACAAGCAGCTCGGGCTTCGCCACGAGCGCCGAGGCGAACGCCACCCTTCGCGCCATGCCCTTGGAGAACCCGCCCACCGGGCGGTCCTCGTTCCCCTTGAGCCCCACCGCCTCGAGAAGCTCCTCCGCGCGCGCCTTCGCCTCCTTCCGCGGCATCCTTGAAAGCCCCGCGTAGTAGAGGATCGTCTCGCGCGCCGTGAGGAACGGATGGAGATACGAAAGCTCCGGAAGATACCCCAGCCTCGCCCGCGCGCGTCGGTCGCGCGGCGGCAGGCCGAAGAGCCTTATCTCGCCGGCCGTTGGCTTCACAAGCCCCAGAAGCATCTTGATCGTGGTGGACTTCCCCGACCCGTTCGGCCCAAGAAGGCCGAACACATCGCCCTTCTCCACCGCAAGATCCACACCCCTCACGGCCTCCGCCACCGGCCGCAGCCAGAAATCCTTGAAGGTCTTCGCCAGGCCCTTCGTCTCGACGATGGCATCGCTCATGAAAGTTCCCTCCTTGAAAGAAGCGCCGAGCCCACGCCCAGCCACAGCGCCACAAGAAGCGCGGCGGCAGACAGAAGCCGGAGCGTCTCCGCCACGGGTATCACCCCTCCTCCCGCAAGCCTCTCCGACATCCAGAAATCCGACAGCACCGGCAGCGCCGCCCTGACAACCCATCCCGCCGGCGGACACACGCTCGACATGTGCGCCGCGAGGAACGACATCACCACCGCGAACGCGATCGCCGCCGTGACATGCGCCGACGCCAACCGCGTCGCAAGCGCCGCCGCAAGCGCTATGAACACCAGGCACGCCCCCGCCAGGACCGCGAACGCGGGGAAAAGGCGCCAGCAATCTGCAAGCGCACCTCCTCTGAAACCGCCAAGCGCGACGGCCAGGAGCAGCGCCGCAGGCTGCGCAATGGCCGTCAAAATGCACGCCGACGCCGAGAAGCGCCAGCGCAGAAAACGGTTCCCCGCCGCCGCCCCCGCGAAGGCCGCAAGCGTGAGCCCCACGCCCAGCACAAGCCCCGGCCCCCACATCCTCACGTCCTCGCCCGTTGCGGCGATCTCCGCGCCCAGCGCCGACGTGCGCGCCGCAAGGGCCGTCGCGAACGCCGCCGCGCCCGCGAAGAGAATGAACGCCGCGAACACCCCCGCAGTCTTCGCGCAGTGGAATAGGCTTCGCGGCACCGCCAGCGCAAGGGCCGCCGACGCCGTTCCCGATGAAAGCTCGCGCCCTATCGTACGCACCGCCGCCGAGGTGGCGAACACGAGCCCGAACACAAGAAGCGCGGAAAGCCCACACTCGCGCGGCAGACGCGCCGCCTCTCCGAAGCGATGGTAGTGGAACACGGGCGCAAGATGCACCATCATGAGCGCAGCCAGGAACACGACTGCGGAAAGCGGCTCAGCAAGCGATTCAAGCGCAGCCGTCCGCGCAAGCGCGAAAAAACGGCGCATGCCCCGCCTCTCAGTTCGACTGGATGAACGCCATCGCGTTCGCGCCCGCGTCAGGCCCGCAGCCCTCCTGCACCAGCAGGAACGCGACGAAGCCGATCACCGCGAGGGCGGCGAGGGTCGTGATCAAGGAGAGCGTCATCACCCAGCCGGGCACGCCGGCGGAGAGCCCATTGTCGGACTCTCCGAAATCGACCGGCGTAAGCGGAGTGAGCTCCGGAACGTCGCCCATCTCTCCGGGCGGCAGATCCTTCACCTCGCCATCGCCCGCGTCGCCGGCGCCCGGCCTCTTGACGCCAAGCGTCGGCTTCTTGATGGTCACGCCAGGACGGTGCAGCTTCAGCGTCTTCTTCTGCGTTACGCCGGAGTCGACCTCGCCGGACTCCGCCGGCGTCACCGGCGGCAGCGTGGGCGCCGAGGACAGGTCTTCCGTCGGCTCCGCAGGCTTGAGCTCCGCAGGCTTGTGCACCTTCGCCGTTCCGGCGGGCGTGAGCGGGGACGGTCCCGCGCCGCCGGGCTTGAGGTCCGACGGACGGCGAAGGCGGATCGTCTTCAACGGCGCCGGCGCCTCCTTCGCAGGCGCCACGCCTATCGCAGACTCCAGCGAGATTCGCGACGTCTTCGACTTCGCCGCCTGCGCCTGC
>CAMOHV010000345.1 GCA_946615275.1 uncultured Verrucomicrobiota bacterium
CTGGGCCTCATGATCTGCCGCCGCATCGTCCGCGCCCACGGCGGCGAGCTCGACGCCGAATCCAAGGAAGGCGCAGGCACGCGCTTCATCGTGCGCCTGCCCCGACTCGAAAAGCGCGTCCGCCGCCTCACATGACGCCAGATGCTCATTGTCTAGCGGCGCAGGATTTTGTATAATAATAGGCTGATGAAACCGACAATACTCATAGTCGACGACTACAAGGACACGCGGGAGCTCATGGGCCGCGCCCTGGGCGAGGAGTACAGCACAGTCCTCGCCCCCGACGCCGAAGGCGCCATGAAGGCGCTCGCCGCCGACCCGTCGATCGCGCTCATGCTCTCGGACGTGCGGATGCCCGGCACCGACGGCGTAACCCTCCTAAAGACCGTCAAGGCCACCTACCCAGAGCTCGCCGTAATCCTTCTCACCGCCTACGGCACCGTGGACCTCGCCGTGGAGGCCATGAAGGAGGGCGCCGACGACTTCCTCACCAAGCCCGTGGACCTCGACCAGCTGGAGATGCGCGTCAAGAAGGTCCTCGAGACGCGCCGCCTCAAGTCCGAGGTGGCCGACCTCCACCGCCAGCTCGACGAAAAGTACGGCATGGAGAACATCATCGGCGAATCGCCAGCGATGAAGAACGTATTCCGCCGCATACGCCAGGCCGCGCCGTCCGACGCCACCGTCCTCATCTCCGGCCCCAGCGGCACGGGCAAGGAGCTTGTCGCCCACGCCATCCACCGCCTCTCAAACCGCGCGCGCGGTCCTTTCGTGGCCGTGGAATGCGCCGCCCTCCCCGAGAACCTCCTCGAATCCGAGCTCTTCGGGCACGAGAAAGGCGCGTTCACAGGCGCCGTGGCGCGCCGGATCGGACGCTTCGAGGCCGCCAACGGCGGCACCATCTTCCTGGACGAGATATCAGAGATATCGCCCTCCATCCAGGTGAAGCTCCTCCGCGTCCTCGAAAGCCGCACATTCCAGCGCGTCGGCAGCTCCGAGACGCTCAAGACCGACATCCGCCTCGTGGCCGCCACCAACCGCGACCTCGCCCACTACGTGGCCGAAGGCAAGTTCCGCGAAGACCTCTTCTACCGCCTCAACGTGGTGGACATCCGCCTCCCCGCCCTGCGCGAACGCGCCGGGGACGTCGCCCTTCTCGCCGCGCGCTTCATCCGCGAGTTCTCCGCCGCCAACGGCAACCGCGTAACCGGCATCACGCCCGCCGCCCTCAAGCTGCTCGAGGCGTATCCCTGGCCCGGCAACGTGCGCGAGCTCAGGAACACAATGGAGAAGATGGTCGTCCTCTCCTCCGGCGGCGAGCTGGACGTGGCCGACGTTCCGGACGAGATGCGCGCTCCGCCCTCCATCTCAATCCCCTCCGGCGGCACGCTGGGCGAGACCGAGAAGGCCCGCATCCTCGCCGGGCTCAGGGAGGCCGGCGGCAACCGCAGCCGCGCCGCCCAGATACTCGGCATCTCCCGCCGCACCCTATACCGGAAGCTGGATGAATACATCAAGGAAGGAACACAGCTATGAAAAACTCCATCCTCTCCGTCGCCGCTGCCCTCGCCATCGCCGCACTGGCCGCGCCAAGCGCGGAAAAGGCGCCAGATGTCGGCGCCAAGACCATCATCGTCAAATGCGGCATCTGCAAGGGAAGCGGGAAGCTGGTCCTAACCCCGCCCGACCACGGGCAGTACCGCGGCGCCATCGAGCCCAAGTCCCACTGGGACATCCGCCTCGCCTGCCCCATATGCGGCGGCAAAGGGCGAATCAAGGCGTACCGCACCGTGATGCCGCCCGTAAAGGACGGAACGCCCCCCTGCACCACATGCGGCTGGACCGGCGTGGAGAAATGCCGCAAATGCACCGGCACGGGCGTCGTGCGCTGCAACGCTCCAGACTGCAAGAACGGCTGGATCATCACCAAGCACTCCACCACCGCATCCAAGCACGCCTCGTCCTCGCACATGAAGACCAAGGTAGCCCCCTGCCCCGAATGCAAGGGCCTGGGCAAGGTGGCATGCGCCGAATGCGAAGGCCTCCGCGCCACAGTCTGCCGCAAGTGCAACGGCCTCGGAAAAGGCAAGGAAAAGAAATGATAATACGCATAAAGCCCAAGAAGCCGGCAGAGCCCGAGAAGCCCGCGGAGCCGCAGATACGCATCGTCCAGAAGCCCAAGCCGCCGCCCCCGCCGAATCTCAAGCTGCCGCCAAAGCCGCCGAAATACCGCTTCGGGGGGATATCTCCAAAGCCCAAGCCCGTGGTGGTGGAGCAGCAGGGCATGGAGCCGCCGCTCTCCCAGACGCGCATGATGAAGAAGATCACGCGGGACGTGCCCCCGAACATCCCCTACCTCCGATTCGACGCCATAGCCGGACGCGGCGGAATGGCGACCGTCTGGCGCTGCTTCCACAAGGAGCTCAAGCGCACCGTGGCCGTCAAGGTCCTCGACAGGGCATTCGCCGGCACCGGGCAGGACATCCGCCAGTTCATGGCCGAGGTCCGCGCCATGACCGACATCAACCACCCCGGCATCGTCCACGGCTACGGCGGCGACTGCGTCGACGGACGCTACTTCTTCATCATGGACTACGTCGACGGCTACACCTTCGGCTCGCTCCTGCAGCGCAAGCGCCGCATTCCCCAGAGCGACGCCCTCATCGTCTGCGAATCCGTAGCCGACGCCATGGGCTACGCATGGGACCGCTTCAACATGGTCCACTGCGACATCAAGCCCGAGAACATAATGTGCGACTCCGACGGACGCGTCAAGGTCGCCGACCTCGGCCTCTGCCAGTCCACCAACGTGATCCGCTCGGAGGAGAACGCCGACGAGATCGTTGGCACCCCCGCCTACATGAGCCCCGACCAGATCTACGCCGACCAGCCGCTCGACTGCCGCGCCGACATCTACTGCCTAGGCGCCACCCTCTACCACCTCGTCACCGGCCGCACGCTCTTCCCGATACTCTCCACCGACGACGTCCTCCGCGCGCACGTGGACCCCAACTCGCAGGCCCCCGACCCGCGCACGTTCAACCACGCCCTCACCGAGAACTTCGTGCGCCTCGTCGGGCACATGCTCGTGAAGAACCGCGACAACCGCTGCCAGACGTGGGACGACGTCCTCGACGCCGCCCAGGCCGTGGAGGAGGACCGCATGATCCTGCCC
>CAMOHV010000346.1 GCA_946615275.1 uncultured Verrucomicrobiota bacterium
GGCGGGGCGTCGTCCCCCTCGGGGGCGTTGCGCGGCTTGAATCCGCGCGCGTCCACCAGTACGCGCCTTTCGCCCGTTACGCCCGCGAGATAGCCGTCGTAGCGCGCCTCGAGGCCGCTGCGGCCCTTGAGGTCGGGCTCCCAGAAGTGGGTGGAGGTCGCGGCGCTGTCCTGCTCGGGGCGGTCGTGCCCGACGTACCCGATGATGTGCGCCGCGAGCGTGCCGAAGGGGTATGTGCGCTCGGCGCGCACTATCTCGTCGAAGCCCGGGAAATCCTCGGCATGCTCCGCGAAGCGCGCGAGGGCGGCGTCGTCGAGGTCGCGCCAGATGTAGATGGGCAGCGCGCTGGACTCCTTGAGATGGCGCGCGATGCGCGCGCGCGTGAGGGCCGGCGGGCGCGCGATGCGCAGCGTGGACGACAGGCGCTCGATCTCCGCCTCCACGGCCATCGCGATGTTCGTCATGCCCCCTTTCGCCGCGAAGCGCTCGGGGCGGCAGACTATCACGCGGCTTGGGCGTGAGTCGGCGAGGACGCGGCCGCTCGCGTCCAGGATGCGTCCGCGCATCCCCGGTATGAGGATGCTGCGCGTGTTCTGCCTGTGCTGGTTCTCCCTGAAGTCGGCCACGTCCACCACCTGCAGACGCCATAGGTCCGCGGCCAGCACCGCGATGCCCAGCGTGAAGACCGCGCCGAGGAACACCATGAATGTCGGGGAGGTCCTCATGCGCGGCACCTCCTTTCATCGCGCCGCGCCGTGCCGTCGAGCCCTATGTGCACGGCTATCTTCGGCATCGCGGCGAAGAGCGCCGCGCCCGTCGCTGCCGCGACCGGCGCCGCCGCGAAGAAGCGCACTAGCGCCGGGGCGCCTGCGGACGGCAGCCAGAGATTGAGCCACGCCTCCTGGCACGGCGCGGCGAGCGCGCCTATGATGAGGCCGGCGAGGGCGGGCGGGAGGCTTAGCGCCGCGTCCCTCGCGAGCCGCGCCGCCGCGCACGCGAACACCGTGAAGATGGCCATGCAGCCGAAGGGCAGCTCGTCCAGGGAGTCGGCGAACGCGCCCGCCGCGATCGCCACCGCGAGCCATCCCATGCTGCGGCCCCTGCGCCTTGGCGCGCCCGGCGGTGGATCGGGGTCTGGGCGAAGCGCGGCGCAGAGCGCGACGAGCAGGAGAAGCGGGGGCTTGGCGCCGCCGAAGGCCGGCGCCATCTCCTGCGCCGCGGCGGCCAGCACGAGCGCGATCGTGAAAAACACAGTCTGTACGAGTTCAGTCTTCACGGCGTATGAACACGTATTCGAGGGAGGTGAAGTCGACCGCCGGCGCGACAACTCCCTGCCGTTCGAGCCGTGAATCGTCGTCGCTCGTTCCGTCAAGAAGATGCCCCACCGCGAGACCGCGTGGAAACACCCCGCCGAGGCCGCTCGTGACGATTCGAGCGTTCCGCGGGATGGTGAAGTTGGCTGCCTTGGCAATGTGGCCGAGACGAAGGGGGTTCACGGCGTACACGAAGAGCGCCTTCTCCGCCGCGCGCGAACGCTCGCCGTTGCCGTAGAGGATGCCGTATATTGGGCCGGCGGCAGGATCGTCCGTCTTCACCTCGCACGCCACGCGCACCGCGGGGTCGGTGATGGGCAGGACCATGGCCTCGTTGGGCCCGACCTCCGCCACGCGCCCCACGAGCCCCTCGGCCGTTGCGACGGCCGCGCCCTTGACGACGCCCGAGCGGGTGCCGCGGTCGATGCGCATGAAGCGCCGCACGCCAGTGGCGCCGTCGCGCGAGAGCACTGTGGCCGGGATCCAGCGCGCCCGCCCGCCGGGCGGGTCGAAGCCCGCCATCACGCGCAGGCGCTCGTTCTCGGCACGGAGGTTGTCGTTGTCCACCCTCACGAGCCTCAGCCGCGATATCTCGCGCTCGAGCTCCTTGTTGCGGGCCGCCGCCGCCCCGGCGGCGAAGAACCCGCCGACGCGCGTGGAGAGAAGCCCGCTGACTTTCCGGTAGCAGTTCTCCACCGGATGGACGAGCCCGGCGGCGACCGTGCGCACGCCCATGAACAGGCATGCGATCGCGCCCAACGCCGCCAATGCGGCTATTATGATTGTCTTGCTCTTCAAATCCTTCCCGTCCGGAAGGATCGCCTCAACGTTTGCGGTTCTTCGCGAGGGTGTCCAGCTCGTTCATCACTATGCCCGTCCCCTCGGCCACGGCCGAGAGCGGATCGTCGGCAAGCGTGACGGGCAGGCCTGTCTGCTGCGAGAGCAGCTTGTCCAGCCCGCGGAGCTGCGAGCTGCCGCCGGAAAGCACTATGCCGCGGTCCACAAGGTCCGCCGCCAGCTCCGGCGCGCAGTTTCCAAGAGTGATTCGAACGGCTTCGCAGATGCTAGAAACAGGTTCCTGCAGAGCCTCGCGGATTTCCTCCGATGTGATCGTCAACGTTTTCGGCAATCCCGCCACGATGTCGCGCCCGCGCACCTCCATGGTGGACTCCTCGCCCACCGGGTACGCCGACCCGATCGTCATCTTTATTGATTCCGCGGTGCGTTCGCCAATCAGCAGATTGTAAACGCGTCTCATGTACTGCACGATGCATTCGTCCATGGCGTCTCCCGCCGTGCGGACGCTGCGCGAGTGCACGATACCGGCCAGCGAGATGATCGCCACCTCGCACGTGCCGCCGCCTATGTCCACTATCATCGATCCGGCCGGCTCCGACACGGGCAGCCCAACTCCGATCGCCGCCGCCATGGGCTCCTCGACCAGATAGACCTCGCCCACCCCCGCCGCGCGGGCGGCATCCTCCACCGCGCGCTTCTCCACCTCCGTGATGTCGCTAGGGACTGCAATCACCACGCGGGGCTTCTGGTATTTCGACCAGAGATGCTTGGGAGCGACCTTTTCGATGAAATGTCTGAGCATGGCCTCCGTGATGTCGAAGTCGGCGATCACGCCGCTCTTCATCGGGCGGATGGCCACGATGTTCCCAGGTGTGCGCCCAAGCATGCGCTTGGCGTCGTCGCCGACGGCCAGCACCTGCTTGGAGCCTTCCTCTATCGCCACGACAGACGGCTCGCGCAGCACGATTCCGTGGTCTTTCATGTAGACCAGCGAGTTCGCCGTGCCGAGGTCGATGCCGATGTCGGTGGAGAAGAGACCTTTGAATTTGGAAAACATGA
>CAMOHV010000347.1 GCA_946615275.1 uncultured Verrucomicrobiota bacterium
GGACCATACAGCGGCTCGACGAGCTGCTCGACCCGGAGCGGATCGAGGACGCGACCATGCTGAAGGCCTGGAGGAAGCGATACAAGAATGAGATTACGATGCGGACGAAATCGCGTTGGCTGGACAGGCTGTTCGGGAAGTTGGGAGGTAAGACAGGGCGTAATCGCGGGAAAGAGGCTGACAAAGGAAGGAAGACGGCATAGGACAAGAGGATGGTGTAGGACAAGAGGATGGTGTAAGGTATGGCGTAAGGCCAGGGGCTGGCCGACCTACAAGGCGATTCAACGGCGTGGAGACACGCCACCCTACCGCAGGGAGCGATTCAGCGGTCGGCGTGGAACGCCGCCCCTACTTCGGCGGCGATTCGACGGGCAGCGGCGGGATGTCGTTCCCATGTATGACGAACAGGATGATTCGGCGGCGCGCTCGGGAAATACGACCTTCCTTCTGGGGTACAGGTGTCACGACCTTTGCGGACACGACGGAGCGCATCCCTCCCGCATTCACGTTACGGACGCGATGGAGCACGTTCCTCACACATTCACGTTGTGGACGCGACGGAACGCGCTCCTCCCGCATTCACGCGGAAAGCGTCCGTAGCATAACTGCACTCTCCAGCATTTAGCATTGGATTCAGGGATCTGCGGGGCCTCATGGATTAGCGGACGAGGCCACCTCGACGAGCAGCACGGTGTCGGGGCCGATCGTGCCGTCGGGGGCGAGGTCACCGAGGTTGCGGTCCGCGTCTATCGCGCGCTGGCGCGTTATGCGCCACCTGCCGAACGCGGACGGAATGCGGAATGCGCGGTCCGTAGGGTTCGCGACGAGCAGCGCGCCGTAGTCCTTGCCGTTCGTGGCGGCGATGGCCCAGAGCCCGTCATGGTCGCCGAGGAAGTCGGCGCTGCCCTCGGCCCTGACGGCCGTCCCCAGCTTGCGTAGCACATTGAAGGCCACATACACGTAGTACGCCTTGTAGGGCGCGTGCGTTAGGCCGTTGAAGAGAGGCGAATAGGCCCCAAGTCCGCAGCGGGCGTCGTATATCTCGGCGTCGGCCACGGGGCCGTTCTGGAAGTTCGCGAGCTGCGCCGCGATGAGCGCCGCCTGACGCGGCGTGCCGAGGCGCTGGATCCTCGGCTCGGGGAGCCATTCGTTGAGCGAGATGGGCACGTGCGCAAGGCCGGCCTCGTCCAGCCTTGCGCGCGCCCACATGACCTGCACCTTGGCGTTGCGCGGATGGGCGTAAGTGTGCATGGAGAAGAAGTCCAGGGGCAGGCTCTCGCGCTTCACGACGTCGATGAAATTCGTGAAGCAATCCACGAAGTACATGCTGCGAGGGCTGGCGTTCGCGCCCATGGCCGTCTTGCCCACTCCGTCCACGGCGTAGAACCCGCAGCTGCCGTAGCCTCCGATCTCGAGATGCGGGAACTTCGCCTTTAGGTGCCTCGCGGCCACGCGGTACAGCTCGACGTAGGAATTCCAGTCGCCGCGCCACATCGGGTTCTTCTCGGGCTCGGGGTTGTTCTCGGGCTCGTTCCAGATCTCCCAGCGCTTAACGTTCATCTTGAAGCCGTCTGCCCACCCTTCGTTGTAGTGGCGTATCACGTGCTCGCAGACTCGCGCCCACTTGGCGTAGTCCTTCGGCGGGAACACGCGGTACGCCTTGGTCGTGACGGCGTTCTCGATCGTGATGCCAAGGCGGAAGTACGGCGCGACGCCGTTCGCGACAAGAGCCTTCATGAGGCCGTCCGTGAAGGTGAAGTCGTAGCTCGCGGGGTCGTTCTCGTCGGCGTCGAAGTCGCGGAAGAGATTGGGGATGTCCACGTAGAGGTTCTTGCCCAGGGCGCCGCCGGTGTCGTGGAGGCGGGAGCATGGGATGCCGGCGTCCTTCAGGTACTTGAAGAGATGGAAGTCGTTCCACCCGACAGTGGGGGGCTGGCCGACGCCGTTGACGGGCTTGACGGGGCCGACTGGCGAGTCGAAGTCAACGACGAGCGCGTCGGCACGCGGCTGCGACTCTGCGTCGATCACGTCGCGTATGCGCCGCGCGTAGGCTCGGCCCATGTGCATCATGCCGTAGTCGTTCGGATGGCAGAAGTCGTGCGTCGCCTCCTTGTCGTCCTTGGGGAGCATCGTCTTCTCCGTGAAGTAGTAGAGGTTGCGCCACTTCACTGGGTCCTCGGCCCTGAGCGAGTCGTACGCCTTGCGGAAGGCGGCGTTGCAGCGGTCGCCGTCGTTCACGGTGCAGCCCTCGCAGAGGAGCATGGGCACGTCGGGCCTGAGCTCCTTCATCCGCCTGAGGAACGGCACGCAGTTTGTGGCGACCATCTCGGGGGACATGTTCCACCTGGCGTCTATCACGTAGAGCGAGGCGTCCGCCGCGGCCAGGAACTCGGGCACGCACGCCTCCATCTTAGCCGCGCCGGAGAAGCCGAGGTTGACGTACGGGAGGTCCAGCTCGCGCGCGGCGATGGCCGTGAACGCGAGGCCGGGGCGCGACGCGCATCCGCCGTGGACGATGGACGTGCCGTAGTGTACGATCGGCTTCGCGTCCGGCACGCGGTACGGATGCGGCTTGATCGTCTTCCCCTTCGCGACTCCGATGCGGAACGACTTCATCGTGGCCCTGAGCGGAAGGAACACCAGGCAAGGTCTCCCTGGAGTCCAGCCGAACTGGGCCGTGCCGGGGTTGTCTTTGTCGCGCCCCCAGTAGCGCTTGTTCCCCTGGAAGCGCCACGCGCCCTTGCCGCCGTCGGCCGACTTGTCCCAGCCGTACACATCGATCCCTATCAGACCCGCCTCGGGGATGAGCGGGTCGCGCGGATGCTCGCCGTACACCTTCCATTCGATGCGGATCCTGTCGGAGTCCGTTGTGAAGCGCAGATACATGCCCGTCGTGTGGCTGCCCATCGACACAAGCGGGCGCGGCAGCTTGTCCTTCGCGGCGGCCGGCCAGCGCTCGAAGAACGTCGCCGTATCCTTGAACGCCTTGCCGCCGAGGGGGAGCGCCTCGTTCTCGTACCAGGTCCAGCCGTCGTCAGCCGCCGCCGCCGCGCACAGCGCGCACAGCGCCAGGCACATCATCTTCTTCATCTCAATTTCTCCTTTCAATCCTCCGCCTTGCAGTGGCGAAGGAGCTCCTCGAAGCGGTTTATCTTGATC
>CAMOHV010000348.1 GCA_946615275.1 uncultured Verrucomicrobiota bacterium
CGCGCCGCCGCCGCGCCCATGAGCGGACGCTTGGCGCGGTCCCTGTCGCCCCCCGCGCCGAACACGGCCCACACCCTGCCTCGCGCGAACGACTTCACGGTGGAAAGCACGTTCGCGAGCGCGTCGTCCGTGTGCGCGTAGTCCACGAACACCTCCGCCGCGCTGCGAGTCGCCACGCGCTCCAGCCGCCCCCAGCGCGGCGCAAGATGCGGTATCTTCGCCCGGATCACCTCAGCGTCCACACCCGCGCCGCGCGCTAGAGCGGCGGCGAGCAGGACGTTCTGCACGTTGTAGTCGCCCACGAGCGGACAATTCGCGCGTATGAAAGCCACCAGCTCCGCGTCGGACTCGATGCACAGCCCGCAGGGCACCGCCTTGAGCGGCAGCGCGCCGCAAATCTCGAAGAGGCGCCTGCCGTACTCGCCGTCGACGCATATCGCCGCCGGCGCGCCGGGCGTGGAGTCCGCCAGGCGGCGGAAGAAGTCCGCCTTCACCTGGAAATACGCCTCCATCGTCTTGTGGTAATCAAGATGGTCCTCGGTGAGATTGGTGAACGCGCCTCCGGCGAACACGGTGTCGCCCGTGCGGCGCTGGTGGATGGCGTGGCTCGACACCTCCATCGTGCAGTCCGCGATGCCGTTCGCCTCCATCTCCTCGAAGATGCCCTTCAGGACGGGCAAAGGCGGCGTGGTGTAGCCCGTAGAGAATCGGCGCGAGCCGGTGAAGACCTCGACGGTGGTGATGTATCCGCCGCCGAGGAATTCGTTCAGGATCCACGTTGTCGTGGTCTTGCCGTTTGTGCCTGTCACTCCCCACACGCGCATGTCAGTCGTCCTCCTCTGGTATCTCGTCGGGAAGATCCGGCTCCACCTCGAGATAGCGCATGGCGTACTCGGCGATGCGGCGGAATGTGGGTGCGGCGCAGATGCCGCCCTGGTGGTTGTACATCTCGTAGCGCTCGCCGCGGCGGCGGCAGAACGCGGGCTTGCGGTAGGTTACGAGTATCACAAGCTCGGGGCGCGAGGCCGGGATGATGCCGACGAAGGAGGCATGGTAGTCGGTCCCGGAATAGCCAACCCTTGGATACGGGATCTGCGCCGTCCCCGTCTTGCCGGCCACGGTGTAGCCGCGCACGGCGGCGCGGCGCGCGGTGCCGCCCTTCTTCGCCACGCCCAGCATCATCTGGCGGACGCTACGCGCGACCTCTGGGCGGCAGGGGTGGCCGATGACCTCCTTCTCGTGGTGCTCAATCTCCACGCCGTCGGCGTCGACCACGCTCTCGACGATGTACGGCCTCAGGAGCTCGCCGTCGTTCGCGATCGCGCCGTACGCCGCCGCGAGCTGTATCCCCGTCACCGATATGCCCTGGCCTATGGGCGCGCGGGACCACTTCACCTTGTCCCACTTCTCGAGCGGCGGCAGTTCGCCGCGCTCTTCGCCCGGCAGCTGTATGCCAGTCTTCTGGCCTATGCCGAACTCCACCATGTACTTCCTAAGCCGTCTGGGCCCGAGGTCCACGCCCAGCTTGCCGAAGACGATGTTCGAGGAATGGACGATCGCGTCGCGCACGGTCATGAAGGCGTCCCACTTGTGCCCGTGGTCGGTCGGGAGCCTGTAGTAGCGCGAATCGTTGTGGGCCGTGTTGATCAGCGTGTCCGGGCCGGCGATCCGCTCGTTGAGCACAGCGCACGCCGTGATGCACTTCATCACGCTCCCAGGCTCGTAGTTAATGGAGATGGCGTTGTTGCGCTGGTTCTCCTTCGGGTACTTGTTGAAGTGCTCCGGCTCGTAGTCCGGGAGCGAAGCCATGGCCAGCACCGCGCCGGTCTTCGCCGAGAGCACTATGCACCATGCCGCCTCCGCGCCGTTGGAGACCACTCCGGCCGCCAGCTCCCTCTCGACGACATACTGCAGATTGTGGTCGATCGTGAGCTTCACCATGCACCCAGTCTGCGGGTCGACGTCCACGCCGCGCTTTATGCGCACCTCCTTGCCGAGTGCTGTGCGCGTGCCCTTCACGCGCCCCGGCCGGCCCTTCAGGAGCGTCTCGTAGCGCATCTCGATCCCGGCGTTGCCCACGCTCGCGTTAGGATCATGCGTAACGAAGCCAAGGACGTGCGAGAGGCGCCGGCCCTGCGGGTAGCGGCGGATGTTCTTCTCCTCGATCTTGAGGCCGAGGTCAGCGGCCCTGGAGACGAGCGCGGTGTGGTTGGACGAGTCGATCGACGTGGCGAGGAGCGTGTTGCGCGAGCCTGCGCCGTGCCTGGCGTAGGCGTCCATCACCTTCACAAGCGGTATGTCCAGCTGGTCGGAGATTATGCGGGCGGCCTCCGTGTAGGTGAGGTTCTTCGTCTTGTCGATGAAGGACTTGCGCTTGAGGTTGATCGCCTGCGGGTCGAGGCGGTACTCCCATATCTTGAGCGAGCACGCGAGCGGGTACTCCGGCCCGGCAGCGCCGCATATCGGCCCCCTCAGCGCCAGCACGTCGCGCGTGAAGGTGTAGTTGTTCGGAACGGGCTTCTTGGTGACAAGGTCGAAGTGCAGCATCACGAGACGCGCCGAGAGCGCACACGCGCCCGCCGCCAGCAACACGAACGGCAGCCAGAAGTGGAGATTGTCTTTCCAGCCGGTCACGTCCCCATTCCTCCCCGCTAACGCACCACCTTCCTGGCCACCCTCTTCGGGGCCAGAGCCTTCTGCGACGTGGTGTCCTGCACCGTGCGGGACACCGATCCCGCGTTCCTGCGCTGCGCGCGCACAACCGATATCTGCCTCGGCGCCATCTTTCCGTTCGGCATCATCTTTATCACCTGGTCCGGCGCCGGGTTGTTCATGTTGAGACCGTGTTTCTTCAGCGCAATCTCAAGCCTCTCCGGCGTCTTCATCTCGTTCCACTTCATGGTCTCCCGCTCAAGCTCCCCGTCGAGCTTCGCGAGGGCCTTCTCCGCGGCGCCGATCTCCTGCCCAATCGCGCCGCAGCGCGAGTCCAGAACCCAGTACGCCATGAGCATGATGAACAGCGACAGCACGATCGCCGCGATGTGCATGGTGTTCAGCGTGAACTCCGAACAGCGCTTTGTCCTCTTGTTCCTCCTCATCCACACATCCTTTCCGCGACGCGCATCTTCGCGCTGCGCGCCCTTGTGTTTTCCGCGACC
>CAMOHV010000349.1 GCA_946615275.1 uncultured Verrucomicrobiota bacterium
CTGCTCGTCCTTGAATTGGCGAATGTTGTATGCCATTGCCTACATGCCTTCTTTCTTGGCGGAACATTATACCATATTTTGGGGGAAATTGGAGGTTCCTGATTCTAGGGAGCGAGAGGGACGAGGGGTGTTCTCCGCGACCGACGCGAGGCTCAGGACACGGGAGAACTCCGGAGGTATGCGCTCGCCGCGATGCTCCACCCACACTGCGGCGGCCCGGCGGTTCGCCTTGAGCCACTTCACGACCCTCCGCGCGAAGCGATCCGCCGCGCCGGACGCCATGTTGCAACACGGTTCGTCCAGGAGCAAAAGCCTGACGCCGGGCCTGAGCGCCTCTTCGAGCTGACGCTCCGCCGAAACGCCGAGATATGCCTCCCTCACGGACGACACCTCCCCTATGTCGGCCCTCACATCCCTCAGAACCGCGCCCTCATCCCCGCGCCGCATCCCGAACACCTTCATGTCGCAGGCATACGCAAGCGGCGAATCTCCTGTGATGAGCGCGAAGAGCGTCGTCTTGCCGCTCCCGTTGGGTCCGCGCAGGATCCACCTCTCCCCCTCGCGGATGGTCCATGAGAAATCCTCGAAGAGAACCCGCCGCCCGAACGCGACGTTCACCCCGCGCATCTCCACAATCGGCGCGCCGTCAACCACGCCGGCGGCGCCATGGCATGCGGCAGCCCTGTCCGCGCCCTTCCTGCGGACGCCGCCGCGCCGCGCCGTCTCCTCGTCATCGGGAACGCGCAGATCAACCCCGAACTGGCGCATGGCGCGCGCCACCTTGCGCAATCGGCCCCGCCATTCGGGGTCCAATCCGCCACATCCACCATCCACCACCACCGTGCCCGACTCCTTCAGAAGGTACCTCGCCAGAACCACGCGACGCATCTCGCCGTTTGAAAGCGACATAATCGGCCGACGGCGGAGAGGCGCGATTTCCAGAAGCCTCTCCACCGCGCCGCGCCGCGCAGAACACTCAGCCCGCTCCCTGGCGTGGCCTGTCCCCACCTCGAACGGATTTATCTCATACACCGAGCGGAACGACAGGAAATCGCCGACCGTGTCGCCGTCGCTGGAGTGGTAGCGCTCCTGCAGCCATCCTTCGCCGATCGCGGCGACCTGCCCAGCCTCAAACGACAGCCGCGTCACACGCGCTCCTTCCCGTCGCCGGACGGCAGGCTGTGAAGACAGGTACGGAAGACGCCTGTGGGGCCGATCACTCCGAAGTCGCGTCCCGCCGGACACGGCGAATGGCTCGGATCGCGCCAGTGACGGCGAAGATTCTGCGGCGGCTGGTCGGCGCGGCACTCGCAGAAGAACTCGTCGCAGAAGGTGTAGGGGACGCCGGCGTCGGGAAGTGCGCGTATCTTCCCCTTGACGCCATTCCATTCGGAGCGCGTGAGCATGAGCTCGGGATGGGCGAGGGCGCGTCCGCCCGCCATGACGGCGCCGATCTGGATCGATTCGGCGCGAGAGAGGGCGGCCGCGGCGAAGATGTCCGCCACCTCGTGCAGATTGGCGCGAGTGACCGTGATTGAGACGGCGATCGGCCAGCCAAGCTCGTCGGCGCGCGCGACGAGGGCGAGGATCGGATGGCATGTGCGGCGCACGCCGGTCATGGCGGCGTACGTGGCCAGGCCGGGCAAGGACGTGGCGATGTGCACGCGACGGCGCTTGAAGCGCCTGATCAGCGCCTCGTCAAGAAGTCTGCCGTTGGTGAAGATCGAGAACTGGGCGTTGGGCATCCGCCGCCGCGCGTAGGAGAGAAGCGTGAAAAGATCGGGGCGCAGCAGCGCCTCGCCGCCGGAGAAGAGGATGTCCTCAACGCCCGATTCGGCGCAGCGGTCGAGAACCGCCTTCCAACCGGAGGCGTCGAGCTCGGGCGCGCCAAGGGACGGGAATTCGTGCCAAAGGCAATAGCAGAACGGGCAGCGGAAGTTGCATCTCGCCGTCAGCTCCAATGTCATGTGGCGGGGGAGGGCGTTCATTCACCGTCTTTTTTCGCAGCCTTCTGCTCTTCCTGCGCCGCGCGGTCCGCACGTTCCTGCGCTTCCCTTTCCGCCTCGGGCGACGGGAACTTGCCCATCACCGGTCTGAAAAGACCTGATGTCCGCCTCGGCGGAAGTTTGGGCCGCGGCTTTGGCGGCATCTTCGACGGCGTCTCGGTGAGGTCGCCCTGTGGAATGCGCCCATCCGTCTCGTTGCAGGCGTTGGTGGATGGAGACATGTTGGGATAGCTTCCCATCGTATTGGCTGGAGTGTGGGGCCGGCAGCCAGAAGTCACAAGGGCGATGAGACCGGCGAGAAGTCCGCTCACGGACTTGCCGTGCACAAGGGCCTTGCGGATGGCCCTCTGACGTAGAGCGTTTTCTTTCGAGAGTTTCATAGAGAGGATGGGTTAGGGGTTAGTCCGCGCTACGCACGGTAAATGAGGATATGTGGTGACACCATGAACTTTTCAATCTTTCAACTTTTCAACCTTTCAACCTTTCAACTTTTCAACTTTTCAACTAGAGAAGGGTTAGGGGGTGTTGCGGATGGTCTTGAAGAGAGCCCAGAATGTTGTCTGGAGCAAGGTCATGAGCGCGGTGAACTCCAGAAGCTTGATGCCGCATGCGCCCGCGATCTCCCGCAGCGCCCATCTTGTGCGCATGAAGAGGTCGATCGTGTGCAGACGCGGGAAGCGCCCGAGGTATATCCCCACGCCTGCGCATGCCGACACAGCGACTACGAGCGCCACCTTAGCGAGTGCACGGCGCTTCACGGCGAAGCGCGAGGTGAGCGCGTCGGTCACATGGTCGAGGCTCCACACGCCGAAGAGCGCGGCCACGAGTATGCCGATGGAGAGGATCGTGTAGGCGGCCCACATGGGGATGTCGGGCATGAGCAGCGACGTGAGCTTGCCGGAGGGAGCGGCGATGTATGGCTGGAACTTGGCGAGATGGAAGAAGTCCGTGAGCATGTAGGGGGCGTTTGGGTAGAAGAAAAACCAGAGCGGGAAGAGCGTCCAGAAGAGCGCGGCCGGCGTCTTCTCGTCGAGATGCAGCGACAGCTCCACGGGCACGTACGCGAGGATCAGGTTTATGAAGAGGAAGTCGTACGCCTTGAACTTGAACGCATGCGTCTGGCATACGCCGAAATA
>CAMOHV010000350.1 GCA_946615275.1 uncultured Verrucomicrobiota bacterium
TCGGGAACACGCGGTCCTTGGCGCGCTGTATCACCTCGCGGAAATCCTGCCCGCCATTGTCTGCGGTGCGGCACCCGGCAAGACCAGCCATCGCGCCCAGCAGCAGCGCCGCGCAGAACCTTTTTATTTGGACATCCATGAAAACCTCCATCACTCCTATTCGCGAGGATTATACCAAAACGCGCCCCGCCGCGCAAACATTCGCGGGAGCCAGCCCCTACGGGAGGCGCACCGTCCCGCGCGGCGGGATCGGCACGCTCTTGCCGCCGAAGTCCAACCCCCCTTCCCCGCCGTTGCCGGTCACAGACACGGAGCCATTGGAGTACTTCACGACTATCGGGCCGGACGGCGTCGGCACGAGGCCCTCCATCTTCTTGAGCCCGCCCGGCGCGGGGCGGACGGTGTACTTCGCGAAGCCCGGCGCCGTGGGCGCGACGCCAAGGAAGTAACGCCCAAGGAGATATACGGGGCTCGCCCCCCATGCGTGACAGAAGCTGCGCCCGAACGGACGGCCGTACATGGCGTAGATCTCGTCGCCCTTCTCGCCGGGGCTGTACAGCTCCCAGAAGGTGTCGGCGCCGAAGGAGAGCATCCCGCCCCAGTAGGAGCGGATCTCCTTCAGGACGTCGGCCTGCCGCCCCAGGGCACAGAGAGCCTCCAGCTCGTAGAAGCGCATGTACGGGGTCTGTATCTGCATGAGGCTCGGGTCGAGTATGCCGTTCCTGGCCACGCGCTCACGCTCCTCGCCGGAGAAGTAGCCGTGGAAGAGCGCGAAGATGTTGGCGTACTTCGTGATCTGCGCGTTGCGCGAACCATCCTTGTCGAGCGCGTGCACGAGGAGCCCGCGCCCTTCGTCGTAGAATGTGGGGCGGATGCTCGCGCGCAGGGCGGCGGCCTTCTCGCGGTACGATCCGGCGCGGGCGGAGTCCCCCGCGAACGCGGCGCACTCCGCCATCGTCTCGAGCGCCTTCACGAGGAGTATCTGCTCGAAGGCGACGGGGCCGCCGTTGTTGGCGAGGGGCTTGGGGGCCCAGTCCACGAACACCCAGTCGCCGGGGCGGCGCTCGTACATGCCGTCCGGCCGGCAGCGCGAAAGGCAGAAGTCCATCAGAGTGACCATGCGCGGATAGACGGCGCGGAGGAAGGCGTCGTCGCCGGTGTAGAGGCGGTAGTCGGCTATCGAGTTGAACCAGTAGAACGAATAGTCCACGATCGTGTTGAGGTGGCGCACGACGGGGTCCTTGCCGCGCAGCGCCCATATCGTGCGCGTGACGGACTGCGCGTCCGCGAAGGTGTAGTAGTTCATCAGGTAGCTCTGGTAGGCGTCGCCGCTCCAGAGCCAGCGGTCGCGCTTGAGGCCGTCAAGGAAAAACTCGCGCGTGGAGAGGTGGAGCGTGTTGACGGAGACGTCCCAGATGCGGTTCACGAGGGGATCGTCGCACTTGAAGGAGCCCTTGCACTCGATCGGCAGCCATTCGAAGTCGGCCGCCATGCCGCCAACGGAGACGCCGGGCTCGAGGGGCCGCACGCAGATGTGGCGGAACGCGCGGGAGACCGGGGCGCGCCACCCGGCGGATGGCGGCAGATCGACCACCTCCCAGACGTCCGCCTTGTCCGACAGCGCCTCCTTCTCGCTTTCGCCGTACGTGATGCGCACGCGCCCCGGGCCCTTCACGCCGCGGAATATCGGGAACGCGAAGGTCTCGCGCCCGAAGTCGGCGATGATCCCGCCGCCGGGGAGGTCCCTGCAGGCGACGGGCTCGATGAAGCGCACGGGGAGCTTCCAGTCCGCCGGGCGCACGTCGGGGTCGGCGAAGTCGGGCGAGGTGCCGGCGGGGACGGGGCTCCCCGAGTCCCAGTCGGCGCGCCACGTGCCGTCGCTGACGACGGTGCGCCCCTTCACGAGCAGCGCTGGGAGCCCGGCCGTGTTGGAGAGCTTGAACCACAGCGACACCTTTCCGGCGGGGAGCCGCACCTGGAAATGCCCGGAGTTGAACGCGATCGTGGGCGAGCCCGTCACGCGGCAGTTGCCGCCGCCGTCCGCCCACACGTCGAGCGTCTCGGGCTCGGAGAGCGTGAAGGTCTTGGTGAAGGTCACCACCGGATATGGCGTGTACTGCGGCCACATGACGGGCGTTGTGCCGCCCCATTCGAGGCGGCGCTCCTGCACCTTGCCGGAGTGGTACACCTCGAAGTCGCCGGGGTACCACATCCAGCGCGCGCCGGGGGCGTGGACGGGCGCGGGGATGTCGTCGAAGCCCAGCATCGCCACGCCGCTCTCCTTGGCGGCGGCAAGGATCTTCACGAGCCATTCGGACTTCATGCTGATGCCGCGCGCGTCCGGCCTGATGTCGTGGGAGAAGAGGACAAGCACCTCGTCGCGCTCGGCGGCGCGGCGCACCGCGCGGCAGAGGTCGTCGATGTCCGTTCCGTACGCCTCGCCAACGCCTACGCCCTTGAGGACGCTGCGCGACTTGAGCTCGGACGCCGGGAAGAACGCGTCGTCGCGCCGGGAGAGCGGCGGCAGCGCGCCCTTGAGGAGCCCCTTGGGGTCGAAGCGCGTGGCGCGGCCGGCGCGGAAGTGGACGATCCCGCACTTGCGCGCGAGGAACTCGTCCGTCGCCTCGTTGCGGCGGTTGTTGGGGTAGGCCATGGACTTGGGGTGGTGGCCGATCTTCGCGAACATGTCGAGCTGCGGCTGCACCTCCTGCCGCCAGAACGCCTCGGGCGAGCCGGTGCGCGCGAGGTAGGCGTTGGCGTCGCCGTGCTTCAGCGTGTGCGGGCCCACGGTGTGCCCGGCGTCGATGAGCTTCTTCAACTGCGCGAGCGCGCGGTCGTCGAGGCGGCCGTTCGGGAAGAACGAGCATTTCGCGCCGTACTCGGCGAAGAGCGGGATGTTCGCCGCCCATCTGTCCCAGTTGGGATCGTCGAACGTGAGGCACAGCACGCCGCGCGCGGCTGCGGCGAATGACGAAAGCGCCAACGCCGCCAGGACGACCCGCCTCGCCGTGTATTTGCTCTCTCCTCGCTTCATCTCGCTTCAACTCCTCCAGCTCAAACGGACTCGGCGGGCGAGTCGTCCACATCCTCGGCGGCGGCCACGGACACGGAGACGAGCGAGGCGCCCTCGGACAGGCGCA
>CAMOHV010000351.1 GCA_946615275.1 uncultured Verrucomicrobiota bacterium
GGCGACACGATCAAGATCAACACGCTCAAGAGCGGCGAGACGTACAACAACGACATCGTCGGCCTCTCCACCCCGCACCTCGAGTTCGGCGGCCAATCCGATGCCACCTATCCCAAGCTCACCGGCAACCAGATCACGCTGACAGGCGGTATGAACGCCTTCTCCAGCGCGAGCGGACGCTACAACTGCTACATACCTCTCGTGCTCACGGTGCAGGACGGCAACCCCACGAACCGCTTCTACTGCCATGGCGGCCGTCTGCAGCAATACGGCAAGGTCACTGGGGCCGGGCTCCTCTTCAAGGACGGCAAATCCATCATGGAGCTATGTGGCGGAAACGAGCACACGGGGGGCACAGTGAACGGCGGCACTCTGAGCGGCTGGCTGGATCCGTACGCCGTCGCCTCCGGCGAAAACGCGGGCGGCACCCCGTGCGGCAGCCTGTCGAGCACATACACCATTTCCGGCAAGACGCTGTCGCGCTTCTCCATCAACACATTCCCCCACAACACCGACATACGCCCGGCCTCGGACAAGGGCGCCACCGCCACCGACTTCTGGTTCTACAGCGGCATCAAGAGTTTCACCGGAAACATAACGGGCACGAGGCTTGTCGTCGATCTTGACAACGGCACCTCTCCCACGTTCAGCGGCTCCATAACGCTCGACACCGGCCTGCGCTTCACGTTTACAAAGTCGTCGGCAACATCGAAGCATTCCGCCACGATCTCCGGCGCCGTCTCATGCTCCGCCTTGAACGACTATGTGACCGCCCCGGGCACGCTTCCGGTGTCGGCGAATCTCTACCTGATTCACGCCGACAACTCAATCGGCGCCATCTACGCGAATGTCTGGAACATCCACGCCGGGGCGAAGAACGCCTTCGGCAACGGCGCCGTCGTGTATCTCGGCAAGCGCGCCAATGGCTTCGGGACGTTCGATCTTGGCGGACACGACCAATGCATCGACCGCTTCATCGAGGATTCCCGCTATCCAGCCGACGGAACCGTCGCCGACTTGGTGGGGCATGTCGTCGCTTCTGTGGATTCCGCCCGCTTGACGATGGTCGCCACCGACGACTGCACCACGGACGCCCAGTTTGGCGGCGGCTTGACGCTCGCCTGGAATCCGCGGGGCGCTTATTCCTTCTCCACCGCCCTCCCCGGGCGCGCAATGCCCATGACCGGCGGGCTCGTCGTCTCCAACGGCACGTTCACAGTCAACGGAACCAACTCCTTCGAGCGCGCGTCATACATCGAGGTCGCCGACGGCGCTACGTTCAACTGGGCTTCCGCGAAGGCGTTCGGCCTTCGTTCGGCGTCCTCGCTTAAGGTCGGTGATGGGGCTGTGTTCTCGGTCTCGCCGTCCGCGGCGTTCCCGTTCGTGACGAACATGTACCATTGCGGCCTTTCGCTCGACCTCGCCGCCGGCGCAAGCCTGTCCCTGCCGTCCGGCACGGTTCTGCCGGCGCTCGCAGTCACGACCGGCGGAGTTGCTTTCGCGGCGGGGACGACCCTTTCTGGGAGCTCCGGCGAAGAGGGGACTGTATATCTGCCGCAGCTCGGCGCGGGAGTGAAGGTGAAGGTGGTCGATGCCGTCGCGCAGATCACCACTCTTTCCACGCTTGCCTACGTCCAGGACGGGCTTTTGTGCCATCTCGACGGCATCGACAACGCCGGGCGCGGCGTCCACGACCCGGCGGCGCTGACGTGGAAAGACCTTTCCGGCGTGGCGGGCGACTTCGAGGTGGTGAACAACGCCAACTACGTGGCATGGGCCGCGAACGGGCTTCACAAGAAGGGCAACCACTGGATGGCCCTGAACAGAGCGCAGGTCGGCGGCGTGAAGACATGCGAGGCCGCCATGTCGAACCTCGGCTCTGCGTCGGCGGACACCGTAATGCCGTTCTATTATTCGGCGGATATATATTTCGTCATCAGGGACTCGTCGGCTTCGCGCAAGATATGGTATCGCGGCAGCAATTGCCACGTGACCGAGAACATTCCGGATTCGGCGACCATATCCGTGACGTATGGATCGACGTACTGCGTCTACCAGAATGGAGCTGTCTCGGATGGAACAAGCGGAGAAAGCAACAGCTGGTCGTCGAACAACGATCCGACCGGCTCGATGTCCATCGGCGGGCGGGCGATAACATGGGCCAGCGCCGACGTGTCGACATACGGCTATGACGTGAACGCCATAAGAATGTACAATCGGGTGCTGACCGCCGACGAAGTGCGGCAGAACTACGAGGTGGATTCGATCAGATTCCGCGGTGTCGTGCCTGAAGGGGCCGTTGACTACCGCGTGGATCCGGTTGATGAAAGCATGATCGACTGCCGGCTGAGCCTTGCGATGGTCGGCGGCGGCATCTCGGTGGATGGCGCCGAGGGCGCCGCGTCCGCGACGTTGTGGCCGATGCTTGGCGATTTCGTGGTGCTGTCGGCCGAATGCGACGCGCAGCACGACTTTGTTGGCTGGGTCGGCGACACGAACGCGATTGTCAATGGGACGGCGGAGTCGTCCGTAGTGACGGTTCGCGTGGATCGCGCGCTTTCGTTCAATGCCGTGACGAGGGCCGGAGTCCTCGTCGTGACGGAGGACACGCATCTCGCGGAGAGCATCGCCTGCCGCGGGATACGCTTCACAGGGCCCTGGACGCTTTCTGCCGCCGCCGGCGCGTCTGTCCAGGTGGAGGAGTTCGGCGAGGGCATAACGGTTGACGAGGGGACCTCCGGCACCGCGGCCATCTCGTGCCCGCTCGTCGTGGGCGTGCTCTCCGCGGGCGACGAGCAGCGCATCGCCGTGCCGTCCGGCGCCACGCTGGAGATTTCGGGGCCTTTTGACGGCATCGCGCCGCTGCGCGTCTCGGGCGCGGGGGCGCTGAAGCTGACCGGCGGCGGGAGCTACTCCGGCGCCATGGCCGTCGATATGCCCAAGCTGTTCCTGAAGGGGACGTTCTCGTCCATGGACGGCTCCGTCACGTTCTCCACGACGTCCGCCGTGGAGCTCGCCGAGGCGGACGTGGGCATGCTCCTGCGCGTAAGCGCCGTGAAAGGAGCGGTGCTCACTTGCGCCGCCGGGACCACGAACTACCTTCGCAGCGGCTGGAACCAGTTCACGCAGAGCACCACG
>CAMOHV010000352.1 GCA_946615275.1 uncultured Verrucomicrobiota bacterium
CGCGCGTTTCCGCGCGCGGCCGAGCCACACCAGAAGCGCCGCGCCAGCCGAGACCGCCAGCGCCATCGCGACCGTCGCCGCCGTGCCGTCCGCATCGGGCCCAGGATTCACCTCGTCCGCCAGAGCCGTCCACGCCGCCAGCATGTTTCCAATCATCATTGCTTTCTTCATGCTTTCTCCTTCTTCATGAGTTGAAAGGTTGAAAAGTTGAAAGGGTGAAAGGTTGAAGAGTTGAAAGGTTGAAGGGACAAGCAACATTCGACAACCGACAGTTCCAAACCAATCCTCATCAACTCTCAATTCTCAATTCTCCATTCTCCATTCTCAATTCTCAAATGGTTCCCGCGAAGAGCCCGAGGCAGTTCAAGCCGAACGCCGTGCCGCCGCCGATTCTCCGCGTCCTGTCGTACACAAGCGAAACCACAGGCCCAGTCGCGAGCTGCGACACGAAGAGGAGCGCCATCCACGCCGCCGCCGAATCGGGCGACGAGAGGAACACGAGCGCCGCGCTGCCGCACACGCTCGCCGCCGTCACCTGCCAGCGCCCAAGCCATTCCGCAAGATATCCTCCCGCCGCCTTGCCGGCCCAGACCGCCGCCGCCCCCGCCATGGCGAAACCAACCCCCGCCGCCATCGTGAGGCTCGTCGCCGCAAGCGCCGCCCAGCTCCGCCACGCTATCAGGGCGAAAAGCCCCAGCAACACCAGCCCGCCAACTATCCACGGCCCTTCGCCCCGCGCCGATCCGTTCCAGCCGCTTTCCCGCGCGCCTTCGCCCCGCGCCGCGCCGTTCGCGGCTCGGCATGCAGCAATGCAAAGCGCCAGCGCGGCCGCGAATACGGGCAGGCATACCGAGGCCGCACGCTCCATCCACACCTGCCCGGCCATGAGCCCAAGCGCGCCAGTGGAGATGAAGAGGCCCATCGGCCCACTGCGTCCGCCGCCGCCCTCCAGAAGCCGCTTCCCGGCAGTGAGATGGAAGAGCGCGTTCCCCGCGCAAGCGACGCACAGCGTCACCCATCCCACGAACCCGAGCGCCGCCGCGAACGCGGCGGCCGACACGGCGCACGTCCCCAGCCAGAAGCCCCTTGCCGTCGCCTCCGGGCGCATGCAGTCAAGCGCCACGCCCAGCGGCAGCTGAAGCGCGAACGCGATCGCGTTGTATGCGATCGCGCGTCCCCACGTCATGCCGCCGGCGACAAGCACCGAGACGGAGCATGCGTCCACCAGCGGATGGATCATCGTGAACCAGAGGAGATGCCGCCTCCCGCTCACGGCGCGTCCAGCTCGGCGAGGGCCAAGAGCAGCTGGTCCATGTCGGCGTCAGTGCCAACGCTGATGCGCAGTCTATCGCCCGTGCGCGGGCCGGGGAAGTAGCGCACGAAGATGTTCCGCGCACGCAGCGCCTCGAATATCTCCGCTGCCGGACGGTGCGCCGGGCGCGCGAAGAGGAAGTTCGTGGCCGACTCCGGGACGTCCCATCCCCTTCTTCGCAACTCCTCGGCCGTGCGGTCGCGCGTGGCGACGATCTTCGCCGTGTTGCGCTTCATCCATGCGAGGTCGCTAAGCGCGGCGAGCGCGACGTCCTGGGCCACGGCGTCCACGTTGTAGGAGTCCTTCACCTTGTAGAGCGCCTCCACGAGGTCCTCTGGCCCCACGCAGTATCCAAGGCGCAGACCGGCGAGCGAGTAGCTCTTCGAAAGAGTCCGCATCACCACCACGTTCTCGTTCGCGGGCGCGGCGGCAAGGGGCATGCAGGTGCGCCCGCTGAAGTCGGCGTACGCCTCGTCAATGAGGACCACGCCTGGGAACGAGGCGGCGAATCCGGAGACCATCTCGTCCGGGTAGCGCACCGAGGTGGGGGCGTTGGGGTTGGTCAGCAGGAAGAGCGCGACCTTCGCGCCGCCGGCCTCCACGACGGGCGGAGCCCATCCGAAGCCGTCCGCCAGAGGCGACGGCACGAACGGCACGTCGCGTATCGCCGCGAGCGTCTTGTAGAGGGAATACGACGGGTCGAACGAGCCGATGGCCTCGCCGGAGTCGACGAACGCGCGCGCGGCGAGCGTGAGCACCTCGTCCGAGCCGTTCCCCACGAATACGCGCCCCGGATTCGTGCCGTGGCGCTCCGCGAGAAGCGCCCGAAGCTCAGTGAACACCGGGTCTGGGTAACGCCTCAGCCGGTCGACGTCGTACGCCGCAAGCACCTTCTCCACGAGCGGCGAAGGCGGATAGGGGTTCTCGTTCGTGTTGAGCTTGACGACCGAACGGCTCTTCGGCTGCTCGCCGGGCACATACGGCTCGAGCCTCGCGACTGAATCTGCGATTCTCATTCTCCGTCCTCCGGCTTCAGCAGCACGGCGCTCGTGTGGCACGCGCGCCTCTTGAGGAGGATGACGAACGCGCTTTCGTCGGTCCAGTGGCTGGTGAGGTTCGCGACGGCGTCCGCCCCCGCCTCTTTCACCTTGGCGTCTAGGACGCGGCAGTTGTTCTCCAGCTTCACCGTGTTCCGGAACAGCTTGCACGAGCATCTGTCCGGTTTCTCGGGGTTGCCGCTCGCGAGCGGTATGAACCCGAGCAGGAACCAGCCGGAGTTCTCAATCTCGACAGTCGCTATCGGAGTGCGGCCGTTGTTCGCCCTCACGCCGTTGTAGACGGTGGAGTACTGCACAGTCGTGCATCCGGCCGCGAACGCGGCCGCCAGGATCATCGCTGCGATCTTCTTCATCTTCCCTCCTCCGCAGGCACCTTCTTCAAGAGCTCCTTCATTTCGCGCTTCATCGCCTCCACCCGCGCGGCGGCGGCATCGGCGGCGGTCGGACGCTTCACAAGAACGCCCGATATCTGCATCTCCCTGTAGCAGCAGACATACGGGATCGGCACAGGTATGCTGTATATGTCCAGCAGCACCTGCTCGCTGTTGAACATCACCAGGTCGTCCACGTCGCATCCGATCGCGGACGCATAGCCCGTGAACCTGTCCTGAAGCTTCGTCTCGTCCACGTCGTTCCGAAAGAACACCCAGGGGAAGAACGCGCCCTTCCGGGCGTTGCCGCACACAAGCGGCACGCGGTTGAAGAGATACCATCCGTAGTTGGACACCAGGACGTGCTCCTTCGACGTGGTGCCCTTGCCAAC
>CAMOHV010000353.1 GCA_946615275.1 uncultured Verrucomicrobiota bacterium
CCCCGCGTCCGGGGGCACGTCGCAGTTCTCGTTTTTCGTGTGGCCCAACGATCCGCTCATCGACGTGATGGCGATAAACTCGGACGGCAACCACAACAGCAAGGACGACCGCCGCGCCGCGGTCGTCTCCATCGAATTGCTCGAATTCCCCCAAGGCGCGCCGCCGCCGCTCGCCGAGCCCGCCGGCGGCTGGCAGGCGGGACGCGACTTCGGCTGGGAGGGCGAGCAGGTGAACCTCGGCGTGAACGAGCGGACGATGCCGGACATATTCCCGGCCGGAGTGCGGGTGGGCGTGACGGATCGCACCTACATGGACCGCAGATGGTCACATCTCCTCACGGCCTGGGAGCGCTTCGGCGACGTCTCGCGGTGGCGCGGGGACAACCTTGTGTTCCAGCCCGTGGACACGTACTCCATGCAGCTCTACAGGGGCGAGGCGTCGCGTCTGGTGGTCCCGGCATCGGACGTGTACGTCCAGACGGCGAAACGCCCGCACGTGGATCCGTTCAACCGCGACATCTTCAAGCTTATGCTCCTCGAGGCGGAGAAGCACGGCGTGCGGCTGGTGGCCGACTTCATGATCCAGAGGATCACCCCCGAGGTGGCGGCGGAGTGGGCGGCCGACTGCGGGCGCGCCTCCGAGACGAACGGGCTCATGCTCTCCGAGCGCCCAGACGGCGCGCCGTTCAAGTCGTTCTCCGGCGCCACGTTCCTGAATCCATCCCATCCCGTCGCGCGGCGGCGCATGGTGGAGTTCTGCCGCGCGTTCGGGAGGCGCTACGGCTCAAGCCCGGCCTTCGCGGGGATACGCCACCGATTCTGGAGGGGGTGGCCGGCCAGCTTCGAGCCGACGTTCTACAAGGAGTCGCTCGGCTTCGACGACTGGACTGTCGCGAAGTTCGCGAAGGAGGAGTCCATCGGCCTCGAGCCTGCGGGGGGCGACGCCGGCAGATGGGAGAACCGCAAGAAGGCGATACTGCGCGACTACCGCCGCCAGTGGAACGCATGGAGGACGCGGCAGGTGATGTCGCTCCATGAGGAGATGCTCGCCGCGCTGCGCGAGGGCGCGCCGAACGCGAAGTTCTACGTGCAGAACTCCGGCGCGAACGGCCGCCCCGACGAAGGCGTGTGGCTGCCCGAGGCGGGCCTCGACGGGCGCGCGTTCAAGGGCCATGCCGAATTCGGCCACCTCGACGCGCAGGCGTACATCATCGGCCCGGACGTGGAGATCAACCATCTCGACCCCAAGTGCTTCGCGGCGTTCAACCGGCGCGGCGGCGACGCGGCGAACCCGCCGGCGAAGGACGGGGTCTATCAGCCGTTCTACTATCCGCAGGGGCTTTGCTGCAACAGGTCCTACAGGGCCGCGCCGTATCACCTTCAGCCGGCAGCGGAGGCGCTGGCGCGGAACGAGCTTTCCCTGCTGCTGGCCGGCGGGCAGTGGTGCCTGCCGCCGTTCGACGAGGGGTTGCGGGAGTTTGTGCGCGTGTATCGCGCGATTCCGCCGGGCGAATATGCGCCGCTTGGGGGAGCGCGCGACGAATCGGCGCCGGTGGCGGTGTGGAGCAGGGCGGAAGGAGGGGCGCTTCTCGTTTGGGCGGTGAACAGGACGGACCGCCCGCGCCGCGCGACGCTCGCGCTGGACTCCACGGCGAGGATCGCGGAGAACCTTGCGACAGGCGAGACGCTGAGGGGCGTCAAGAGCGTCGTCGTGGAACTGCCGCCGTACATGCCGTCTGCATGGCGCGTGAAGGGGTGCGGCGCCGTGGTCGCGGCGGAAGTGCCGCCTGCGCCCGGCGAGGCGGAGGCGCTTTCGCGCGATCTCGACTTCCTTCTTGCGCGGCCGAAGGGCGGGACGCCGGGGCAGAGGGGGAAGATCGCCGCGATGGCCAGGGCGTGCGGCGCGGGCGACTTCGACGCGCTGAGGCGCGGCATGGCGGACTTCAAGGAGAACGAGCGCTCGTGGTACGAGGCGCACGAGTGGCCAGCCGACTGGTGCGTCGTGCGCGAAGGCGTGTGGCGCAACACCATCTCGTCCACGGTCGGACAGGAGCGCAGCGAGTATCAGGTGCTGGACGCCGGGAAGGGCCGAGCCCGCGTGAAGCGTCCAGAGTGGAAGGAGGATTTCTTCGAGGCGGACAAGGGAGTCCCGATCTCGTTCCGCCTCGCGGGGAGTGTCGGGGGATATCGCCGCCTCACGGTGAACGCGCTTTTCGGCGGGGGGTATGGCCCCATCCGCGTGGAGGTGGACGGCAAGGTCGTGGGGCGCTTCGCCGCCGGCGTGGCGTCCGCACCGCGCCTCGAGACGCGCACGCTCGACTACGATTTCCCCTGCCCCGACAACAAGATCGTCTTCACGCTCGTCGCGGAGGGCAAGAAGGGCATGGCCATCAACAGGATGCAGAAGACCATCGTGCCGCCGAAGCCGATACGGCGCCTTCTCGTGCGCGGCCCGTTCAGGAAGCGTGGCGGCGCGAAGGACGTGGTGGCGATGGACGAGGCGTTCATCGACGAGTCCATCGGCCATGGCGGCGACTTTTCCGGATGGCGCGAAATATCCATCCCGGAGGGGGAGGGGATGTTCGATCTCGCCAAGGCGCTTGGAACGGGCGGCCGAGAGGATGTCGTGGCGTATGTCGCGGCGTTCATGGAGTCTCCCCAGCGCTGCGGGACCACGCTCACATGGAACTCCAAGGCGTTCGGCTGGATCAAGTTCAATGGGGCGATGGTGGTCCCGGAGCTGCGCGAGACGGACGCGAAGAAGGGGGCTGCATATCTTGGCGGGGTGCAGAAGGGCCCGCGGAACCTCCTCCTCGCGAAGGTGTGCCCGCTCTCCGGCGGCGACTGGCGCATAGGGTTCGGCATTCTTGACTGCCGCGGATTCAAGTGGCCTTGAACGCCGTTGATGCGCTGCGCCCATGGGCCAGGTGCTGAATGCCACACGAACACTATAGTTGGCAATCGGTCGCTCAAATGCAGGTGTAGGGAATTCGGCGTTTTATGATTGTCCGCAAACTCTTAATGCCATCATTGTCCACAAAGTTGACTGACCTCATACGATAGTTGAATTTAGGGGGTGCCCACAGCGCGTTTTTTTGGTAAAATCTTCGTCATGAAAAACGCCATAGCCTT
>CAMOHV010000354.1 GCA_946615275.1 uncultured Verrucomicrobiota bacterium
GGGACGGCGATCGAGGATCCCTTCATATCCGTCCAGAGCGTGCCTTCGCCGGAGTGGAGGACGCGGATGGAGAGGTCCGCCCCCAGCGACTCCACGAACTGAAGCTCGGCGAGCGTCTCGGGCGCCTTGAAGACGTCGGCGCGGCGCTTCACGCCTAGGGCGCGCTCGTTCTCCACGAGGAACTTCGCCTTCGCCTCGGCCTCGCCCTTCGTGCGCACAATGTCGGCCTTGATCTTGGCTGATTTGAGGTTGATCTCGGCCACCTTGAGCTGGGCGTCAGCGGCGATGCCGGCCACCTCCTTGTCCTTGTTGGCGGCGATGGTGGCGACTATCTTCTCGGTCTCCTGCTCGGTCTCGCGCTTGTACTGCTCGACCATGGCGAGCTGCGTGTTGAGGAGGGCCTGCTTCTTGGCCGTCTCCTGCTGCGTCTTGTTGGTGAGGTCCTGCTCCTTGGCGATGCTCGTCTCCTGGATGGGCTGGAGGATGTCGGAGGGGACCTCCACGTGGCGGACGATCGCGTTCCTGACGAGGATCTTCTTCTCGCCGAGGATCTTGACGAGCTCGTCGGTCATCTCCTTCTGGAACTTCTGCCGGCCCTCGCCGTCGATGAACTCGCGCGCCTTGTAGCCGGAGCCCTTCATGCGCGAGACGGAGAGTATCTGCGGGAGGATGATCTTGGAGACGACGGCGGGGAGGTCGCCGTAGAGCATGTAGATGCGCGAGATGCTCTCAGGCATAAGCTCGAACTCGACGGTCATGTCGAGCATGATCGCGAAGCCGTCGGAGGAGGGGAACTGCACGAACTGGTTCATGCCGAACGCGACGGAGTCGCTGGGCTGGACGGCCGGAGGCGGCAGGGATCTCGGCGCGGCCATTCCGCCCTCGGCGGAGGACTTGCGCGAGCGTATCTTGTCGACGGCGGCCTTCCTGTCGGCGGCGGGCGTCTTCGCTGCCTGGCGCGCGAAGCTCTGTATCTGCTGGCTCTGCGAGAGCCGGGCGGCGTCGCCCTGGGCCACGATGCCAAGGTCCTTGTTGAGGTTCATGTAGTCGGCGCGCTTCGCGCTCTGCGCGGATAGCGTGTTCTTCTGCAGCTCGGCGAGCCCGTTGGCGCTCGTGGACTGCGCCTTGGTGAGTACCACCGTGCCGCTCTTCCCCACGATCGAGACCTGGTTCATGCCGATCTCCACCACGTCCACCTGGTACGCGCGCGTGTTCACGTAGTAGAGGCCGGGCTGGAGTATCCTCTCCATCACGCCTTTCTCGCCGGGCCCGGCGAACTGCCCCTCCTTGGCCGGCTTGCCGGTGAGTGAGGTCACGACGCCCGCGTAGCCGATCGGGATGTTGATGGCGCTCATCACCTTGATGTCGTAGCCTTCGGGGTTGAGGCGGTAGGTCCCGGGGCCGAGGACTCGGCGCCAGACGCCCTTGGAGTCGTCGTCGGGCGCGAGAATCTCGCCGGGCGGCAGCTCCTTGCCCGTCTTGGAGGTGACGATTCCGATGCTGCCGGCGCTGATCGTCTTGGCCGGGACTATCGTCCAGTCGTTGTTGATCGGGTTGAGGAAGTGGCGGCCTTCCGCGAGCGGGACGCGCTGCACGCCCTTTTCGCCGGGTTCGGCGAGGATGCGCCCTGGGGGAAGGGGATTGCCGGTCTTGGCGGTGACGATGGCCATGTAGCCCTCGGGCACGTAGATGCGGCACGTGGTCCACACTATGCCGAAGATGAAGATCGCGATGGCGACGGCGCCAAGCGCGAGGCCTCCGATGCACTTGTTCATTGGGCACCTCCTTTCCCCTGTTGCTGCGTACTTGTTGTCGGCGGCTTGCCGCCGGCATCCGGCGTGGCGCGCACCTTCACGGGCAGTCCGAATATCTCGCCTGGGGAATCGGCCGTGATCACGTCCTTGAGGCGGGGGGCGGTCTTCTCGTAGAGCCTGGCGCGGACGTACGCGGCGTCGCCGCCGTACGCGGCCACCTCCTGCTTGAGGACGTCGGCCGCGGCCTTTGTCTCTGCCTCCACCACGCCACGCTCGGCTTCGGCCACGGTGAGCTTCGCGGCGGCGTCGGCCTGGGCGGCCTTGAGCTCGCGCTCGGCCACCTCAAGGCGCGTCTCGGCCGCGATCACCTGCTCGGCGCTGTGCTGCTCGGCGGAGATCTTTGCCTGTATGGACTGCGTCTCGGCGGCGACGCGCGCGCTGTTCTGCTTGGCGAGGGCCTTCTGGCGCTCGAGCTCTGCCTGCGACTTGGCCTGGACGATCTGCTGTTCGATCTTCAGCGCCTCCTGCGCGGCAAGCTCGCGGGTGCGGATGATGGATGCCACCTCCTGCGGCGCGAAGATGTCGCGGATCAGCACGGAGTTTAACGACACGCCCCAGGGCTTGCACACGTCCTTCAGGTATTTCTCCAGCGAGTTCTGGAAGGCCTGGCGCGATTCGCCCACGATGAACTCGGTGGCGTTCTTCTTGGAGCCCTCGATGCGCGAGAAGCCGCGGGCGGCGGGGAGGACTATCTTCTGGAGTATGTCGTCCATGTCGCCCACCTCGTGCGAGAGAAGGGCGGCCTTGTCTATCTCCAGGTTGAACTCGAGCGTGCCCTCGGCGTTCACGGTGAAGCCGTCGAGGGTGAGGAAGGATATGGCGTCCGCCCCGCTCAGCTCGAAGCGCTGGCTCTGGATGTTAACGATGGAGACGGCGTAAACGAACGGGTTGAGGCGGTGGGTGCCCTCCTTGAGTATCCTTGGCGAGACGCCCTTGGCGCCGTCCTTGACGAGGAAGCCGGAGCCGGTGTCGGGGCTCTTGGCACCGCCGGGGGCGAGGATGTCGTCGCCGGTGAGCTCGGTCACCACGCCCACGTGGCCGGGCTTGATGGTGATGTCGTCGTATATCTGCACCTCGTATGCGTAGGGGTTTATGCGGTGCTTGCCGGTGCCAAGGACGTCGCGCAGGATGCCGCGCGTCCCCTCGCGGGCGAGTATCTCGCCCTCGGGGAGGTCCTTGCCGAACTTGCGCACGAGGACGCCGAACTTGCCGGCGGGGATGTCGACCGTCTTGGCGTAGCGCCATTCCCACGTCCAGGGGTTGCGGAAGTGCCGCCCCTCGGGGAGGACCGCCTCCTGGATGCCCTTGTATTC
>CAMOHV010000355.1 GCA_946615275.1 uncultured Verrucomicrobiota bacterium
TCGGTGAAACAAATCAAACAAGAATGAAGATACAATCCAAACGGCACGCCACGCCGACAATCCTCGTATGGCCTGCCCATGGTCGCAGCATGTTCACGGGATCAACGTACATCCTAGACGATTTCAGCCGCCGCGCCAGTCGGCACGAGGCGCGCCCTGACCGTCAGGCGGCCCGGCTCCTCCGCCGCGCGGACGACTAGCTGCGCCTTGCCGTTGAACAGCAGGCGCTTCCAGTTGCCGTCCGCGTCAACCACCTCGGCAAAGGCCGAAGCTCCCATTCCGGCGGCGATCAGCGCCGCAAACGTACGCAATGTCGGCATTTTCATTTTTTCTCTCCCTGCAACCTTCTTAAGGACTGCGTTTTCCTGGTAAAAGTGGCTACCGCCGCGGCATGCCTTCACGCAGGACACCCTGCGGCGGCACGATGCGGCCGTCCTTCATGCGGAACGGCCTGTCGCCGAAGTTGACCGTGCAGGCCACGCCGTTCTCGAATCGGCTCTGCTGCACCTTCCGGTCCGGCGTGAGCCAGCGGAAGGCGCACATCGGGGACATGCCAGCCACCTTCGCAGTGGCAGTGGCGGTCGCATGGGATTCGGCAAGCCGGTCCTGGATCTTCTCGAAGGTCTCCTGCGTGAACAGATACATGGGCGGCGTGCCGTAGAGCGCGTTGAAGAGGTCGTGCTTCCTCCACAGCGCAGTGAACTTGTTGTTGTAGTCGCACCAATACCAGTAGGTGACGACGCAGCCGTGGAACACCATCTCGAAGAACGGCACGCGCATCGTCTCGTCCAGCCCGCGGCGCACGTTGTCCGGGACTTCGTCGTACACCTTCCACATGTACCTGCCGCCGTCCACGCGGTAGTGGTTCGGGGCGCTCATGGTCCCCTCGAAGTAGCAGCACGCGGGCACGCACCATTCGCCGCCGTCCTCGGTGCCCACCAGGATGCCGAACTCGCGCTGCACGTTGTCGAAAAGCGCGAAGCGCGCGTCCCGGCTCTGCCTCTTGTTCAGGGGATGCGCCGGATTCCAGCATTCGCCCAGTCCGCCGCCGATGACGTCCAGAAGGCGCGCCGAGTGCGGCGCCTCCGCAATGGCCCTTCCGATGCGCTCGCGCGCGTAGGGCCAGGCCCTGGCCTCGCACAGCGCAGCGCAGCCGATCCTGCCCTTGCCGTCCTTGCGGTCCACGCCCCATCCGCGAGCCACGGCGCCGTTGGACCATAGCACGTAGTCGCCGTTCTCCCACACGTTCGTCGGCCAGTGCGGGCGAGTGCAGTCGATGAGCGGGATGTTCGCCGGATCCATGAAGTCGCGGTAGATGTCGTATTCGCCGGCGATCACCCCCGGCACCGCCGCAACGGCGCGTATCTCCTCCGGCGTCACCCACGTCCCGAGATCGTGCCGCGTGGCGAACTGCATGAGGATGTTCTCGAAGCCGAGTTCCTTGAGCCGACGCGCGACGCCGGCCTTGTCGCCCCCCTCCGCCCAGTACCACACGTTCGGCGCGCCGGCGAGCAGATCGATCTTCTCCGCGAGCCGGGGATAGCGGCGGCGCTTCTCCTCCAAGGTGACCCAATATCCCTTCCGCTTCATTTCGGCGCGATACCGCAGAGCCATCTCCATCGGGCCGAACTGTCTGCCGAAGACGAATCGCACGCGGCGGTCGTGCCCGAACGCGAGGCGGTCATGCTGCCAGCTCACGTTGGCCTGGCGGAATCCGTTGCGCCTCACCGTGTAGCGGATCCCGCTGTTCTCCGGGGTCTCGATGATCGCGAGGCAGCCGGCGGCCGGAAGGATCTCCCCGTCCGGCGAGAGCGTCTCGGAGTACTGCCCCCAGCATCCCATCTCCATGTCGCGCCCGGGGTAGTTGGAGAGGTCGATCTTGTCGGTGCCGAGGTCGGCCGTCTCAACGGGGAAGGCGAAGCCGTTCCCCTGGGTGAGAAGAACCCTGTCGCCTCGCTCTCCGGCAAATGGATACGGCCAGTCTAGCCGCGCCCCCGCGATCTTCGCGTCCGGCGGCGCCGAGATGTTCACCGCCACTTCGCGGCCTTCAAGGACGATGCGCACGCGCATGTCCAGGGCCGGGGCGAGGGAGCGGGCGGCGAACGCGATCTCCCGATCCGAGATCTTCACGTCCGACACCCCCAGCGCCGTCCCCTCCCCCTCCATCATGCGCCAGACGCGCCCGCCCGCCTTGTCCGCCACGTCGAACGCGGCGTCCGACTCGCGGAACTCGACGCGCAGCACGTCGTTCTCGATTGCGGCGGCGAACGCCCCGCCGGCGAGGATGGCCATTGTCAATGCGGCTGCACAGCATCGCATCTTCATGATCTCATCCACCCATCACCGGATCGTCATGCTGAAGCCGCCCGGAAGGAACGTGGCATAGAGGCCGTCGGGCTCCACGGACACGCGCACGTTTCGAATGCTGAACCTTGCGGGCGCATTCACCTCTACAGAGTCGAACGATATCAGCTTCACCTTCGTCAACGGAGCTGGCCTCGCGCCACCCTCGGCAAACGAAATCGCCACGACGCCGCCGTCAAGGACGAGCCTACGCGCGGAAAGCGTCCAGCCGCCGACTTTGGCAGAGGACGGGAAAACGACGCTCGCACCGTCCGCCAGTTCCAAATCGCCCGACAGGGACGAATCCTCGCCGAACTGCGCGTTCGCGGACAAGACAAGCCGCCCCGCCGAGACAGACCCGTCGATGGATGCCTGACCTGTCGGCGCAAGCGCCTGGTACGGCGCCTTCATCGTAGCTCCCTTCGCGACAGACAGCGCGCCGCAAGCCTGCGTCAGCGTCTTCTCCCCGCCAAGCCACTTCGACATCAGCCCGCGGTTCAGCTCGCTCCTCACGCGCGGCGCCACCTCGTTCGTGAACGCCACGAATTCGCCTATCCGCGTGCCGCCGTAAATCTGGTTGCGGTCGTTTGCAAAGGCGTTGCCTGTAGCGTCCATGCCCGTGCGGATGTTTAGCACATGGAAGCCCGCCGGGTACACATAATCCCTCGCCACGCTTTCTCCATCCAGCATGACAGAGGCGGTATTGTATATCGCCGTTGATGACAAGAGAATCCCCGGGCGCTTGCTGCCGTCGTTCGGCCTGTTGGCACGAAGGAAATGCGG
>CAMOHV010000356.1 GCA_946615275.1 uncultured Verrucomicrobiota bacterium
GTCCTCGGCGAGTCCGTAGAGCCGCATGTATTTCGGATCCATCACCATGCCGAGAAGACCGAAGTGGCGGCTTATCTTCCCAAGCACCTCCACTTTGTCCAGCTTGGGGCAGTAGCGGTACCAGAACGCGCCGAGGTACGACGACGGGTCGATGCACTCCGGGCCGGTGTCCTCGTTGAGCGAGCCGAAGTATATGTTGCCGTCGGCGTCCTCGCCCATGCGGACGTGGATCTTGCCGTTCGTGTTGATGCCCGCGCCGCGCTCGCCGTGCAGCTCCGTCAAGTCCACTATGTGGCGCATCGTCTCCGTCGCGGGGTCGAACTCGTAGAAATGCGCGGCTTCGGCGTGCGTGCAGAGCCCGATGTAGATTTTTCCGCTCTTCGCGCCGTAGAGCGCGCTCCACATGCTCTCTTCGCGGTGGTCGCCGACGAACCGATAGCGCTTTACCGTCGCCTTCCGCTCCTTCGCGAAATCGATGTGCTGGGCGAACGCGCACGCGCATGCCGCAACCGCCAGGGACATTGTCAACAGCTTCTTCATGGCCTACTCCAGCTCCAGAACGGCATGCCCCCATGGGCCGAATCTGCACGAACCGTCCGGCCCGGCGGAGAAACGGTCGGCGAGAATCGACCGCGCCGAAGGCTTCAAGGGGATTCCCGTCGGCTTGAACGCCGCGTCCTTGTCCGTCATGTTCGCCGCCACGAACACGGCCCTGCCGCCAAGGCGGCGCACGAATGCGACGATGCCCTTCGCGTCGCCGTCCGCCACCCACTCCTGCGAGCCGCCGGAAAAGACCTTGTCCTCGTGGCGCAGCTTCGCGAGCGCACGAAGAAGCGCGAGGCGCTTCTGCCCGGCGGGCTGCAGGGCGCGCGCCCAGTCGACCGTCTTGCGGGCGCGGGCGATGTCCTCCACTGGGGCGAAGAAAGTGTTGAGGGAGTTGTCGGCGATCTCGTTGCCGTTGAAGACGAGCGGGAGGCCGCGGCGGAGGAATGTAAGGACGAACGCCGCGTTGCCGGCCTCGACGGGACGAATGCGGTCGAAGCGCCGCTCCCAGTCGTCGGCGGCGGTGTCGTGGTTGTCCAGGAAACAGAACATCAGCGCGTCCTTCGGCGTCTTCGCCTCGTATTCGCGGGCAGACTTGAGGCGTTCGGCGAAGGTCTTCTTCTGGTGCTTGAGCCACCATGAGATCGCGTCGGAGTCCGTAAGGGCGCTGCGCAGGTTGAAGCTCCACGGCCAGTTGTAGCATGCGTCGAACGCCTTCTCGAGCATCTCCGCCTTCGTCCCCTCGTTGATCATCACCAGCTCCGGGTTCACCTTCTGGCATGCAGTCACCGCCTCCACCCAGAAGTCGATCGGCACGGCGTCGCCCACGTCGCAGCGGAAGCCGTCGCAGCCGAGGCGCATCCAGTGGAGCATGGAGTCGATCAGGTACTTGCGCACGTCCTTCGACTTGAAGTTCACGTACGGGAAGCGCCACTGGGTGGTGCGCACGGAGCCGTCGGCGTTCTTCTGGAACGCGTCAGGGAACATGTCCTTCATCACGTTATTCGGCCCGCAGTGGAGGTAGACGAGGTCCATGTACACCTTCATGCCCAGCGCGTGTGCCCTGTCGTTGAACGCCTTGAAGTCGGGGTCCTTGCCGTACTCGGGGTCGATCCTGTCGTAGTTGGAGATGCGGTACGGGTTCTTGGGGGTGTGGTAGCCGCTCTTTATCTGGCGCGGGCTCCAGCCCGTCTCGTCCATGTCGCAGTCCATCTCCACGAACGGAGAGAGGTACACCACGTCCACGCCTATTGAGCGCACATGCTCGAGCATCTCCGTGGCGGCCTTGAAGTTGCCGTCGCGCGTGAAGTTGCGCAGCACGAGCTGGTACACCACCGCGCTTTTGAGGTATTCTGGCGTTGGGCGCCTCTGGACGAACCGCTGCTTCGCCATCTCCTCTGCGGTGTACCGGCCGCCCGTCGGGGCGGAGGCGTTCCACGACGGCGCGAACGGATCGGGAACAGGAGTCTTCACCGGGATGACGAACCGCTCCGAGCCGTCCGCGCCCTTCTCCACGCGCCCGCCGTTGCGCACGACCACCTGGCGCGCCAGCTTCTCGCACACGGCGAAAAGTCCGTGCAGATCGTAGGCGGTGTATGAGAACTTTCGCTTGTAGTCGAGTTTCTCGACGTATTTCGCCGGAAGCGACTTGAAGCCGCGCGCCGCCATAAGGATGCCGCCCACGTTCGACGGATTGCAGTCGGAATCCCATCCGCAGCGCATGGACAGGACGATCGACTTGTCGAGGTCCCCCTCTCCGTATAGAAGGCCCAGGACGATGCAAGCGCCGTTCAGCCGCACGTCGATTGCTCCGTTGGAACCGCGCATCGCCTTGTTGTGCGCCTTCGAGTAGTTCGCGCGTATCTTCTCCCAGCACTTCGTCCAGTCGCCGGGCGTCTCCCGGTGCCACTTGCGCACGTTGCGGACCATCTGCGCGTAGTCGCTTTCGGCGGGGATCGCCGCCAGGCCCGCGTCGATGATGGCGTTCACGTCCGCCGTGAAGAACGCCTCGGCGTACATCGCGCCCACGAACTGCCCCGCCCAGACGCCGTCGCCGTAGTTCATGAGGCGGCCGAACAAGTCGCCGAGGCGGATAGCCTCCTGCGGACATCCCGGCGCGATGATGCCGGAGTAGTCCGCCTCGATCTGGTAGTCGATGTCATTGGGGCACTTGTTGTATTTCGGGTGCGAACAGTCCGGCGGCGCCACGCCGCGGCGAAGGTTGTCGCGGCCTGCGCGGTTCGCGCACCAGAGCTTGTATTCGGAATTGGCGAAGTCTATTCCGGCCTGGCGGATGGACACGTCCAGGCCGTAGTCCTCGAGCGTCTTCAGGAACGTCATCTCCACGTAGAGGTCGTCGTTGCCATAGGCCATGCGAAGAGGGAAGTCGCTCGCCCACTCAGGCACTTTGCCGGCAGGGATGATTTCGTCCTTCCACTTGAACTCAGTGGGCTGCCCCCAGGAGACGCCGACCATCTGGCCCACCCACGCGCCCTTCATCTTGTCGCGGTATTCATCAAGCGTGAGCGTTCGTTCGCCCGCGGAAACCACAACGGCGGCGATGGCCGCCAGAGAGGTCGTCAG
>CAMOHV010000357.1 GCA_946615275.1 uncultured Verrucomicrobiota bacterium
GCCCGCCTTCGCGCACGCCGCCGAGATGTTCGCCTCGACCTCGGCCAATATTTCCGCCAATGGCTTCATGATCAACCTCCCACCTTGATTTCAGTTCTCAGACCACTTCCCAGCCTTTGCGGCATGGGGCCTTGAGGAACTCATTCGCAGCCCCGTCCGCGAAGCGGCGTCCGTCCCAGCGGTGGACGCCCCTGCCGGCGCGGGACGCCGCGTTTCCCAGGAGCAGCGTGCGTGCGAGCGGCACGGAGTAGTCGAAGTTCGTGTTCGCCTCGCGGCCCTCGCGGACGGCGTTCAGGAACTCCATCACATGCTCGTCCGCCTGATACCCCGCGCGGTTCTTGAAGATCTCCTTGCCGAGGCTCTTCGGGAAGAACCTGAGCGAACTGTGGAAGCAATGCCATATCGCCCCCTTCGTGCCCATGAACACGGACCCCATGAAGGCAAGCGGCGCCTTCTCGAGGTGGTTGCGCCTCTCGAACTCCTCCAGCTCCGGCGGGAAGTTGAGGTATTCGCGCCTCTTGGCGATGTTGTAGCAGCCGTCCATGTGGCTGGTCGCGATCGGCACGTCGTCGCGCACGCCGTCGCGCCAGTGGAGCGTGACTGGCGGCAGGGCGCCGCGCGCGGGGAAGTGGAAGTCGATGGAGTCGCGGTACGCCCACGCGCCTGGGCAGCCCCAGGCGACGTCCTTGACGTCCACGGCGTCCGGCCCCGCCTTCCCGAGGTCGAGCGCCCAGAACGGGGCGTCCATGATGTGCGTGCCCATGTTGCCGATGGAGCCGTTGCCGTAGCCGATCCAGGAATGCCAGTCGTGCCTGGCGAAGTCGGTGCGGCCGCCGACGGAGGGGTAGTAGTCGAAGATCGGCGCGCCGCCGCACCAGATGTCCCAGTCCACACCCTTGGGTGGCGGGGCCGACGGCGGGCGCACCTTCATGGAGTTCACTCGGTCGGAGTAGCACCACACGTCCGTCACCTCGCCTATGACGCCCTTCTTCACCGCGTCCACGCACATGCGCATCGCCGTGGTGGAATGTCCGTAGTTGCCCACCTGAGTGACAACGCCCGTCTCCTTCGCGGCGGCGGCAAGCGTCTCCAGCTCGACCAGCGTGAGGGTCATGGGCTTCTCGAGGTACACGTGGATGCCGCGCCTCGCGGCCATCAAGGCGGGGAGCGCGTGGTGGTGGTTGGGCGTCGCGATGAAGACGGCGTCGACTCGGTCGCCCACCTTCTCGAACATCTCCCGATAGTCGGCGCCGGTCCACGTGCGCGAGAAGTCGAACTTCCCGTAGAACTTGACGGCCGAGGTCTTCACTGCCGCGATCCCGCGAGGGTCGGGGTCGACCATCGCGGCGATCTCCACTGCGCCGTCGCCGCCGAGGCGGCGGACGAGCCCCGTCATCTGCGCGCCGCACCCGATGAGCGCCAGGCGCACCTTGCCGCCCTGGGCGACGCGCCTGGCGAGCGGCGCCGCCCAGAGATTGGCGATGCTGAAGAGCGGCGCGCCCGCCGCCAGCCTCAGGAACGACCGCCTTTTCATTGTCAGAACAAGCCGAGGAACTTCTTCTTGCCCACAGGCTCGATGGTGACAGTCCAGGTCGTCTTCTCGATCGGGAAGATGTACTTCGCCATCGGCTTCGGCCCGCAGGACGCGCCGCCCAGGCCGAGCTGGCGGACGTCGAGGTTCAGCATCACCTCCTCGCGCGGGGCCGGGAAGTTCACGATGCGCTGCTGTCCGTTGCGGTGGCGCGCGAACTCAAGATCCTCCATCGTGAAGTGGAGCGCCTGCGCAAAGAGCGGCTGGTCCGCCGAGAAGCGCACGCCGCGGCCGGAGTCGTCGGTGAGCTCGATCCAGCGCACGCCGGCGCGGTAGCCGCAGTCCTGCGGGCGCACGTACGGCTCGTACATCCCCGTCACGGTGTCCTTCCAGAGCCCGAGGAAGGAGCCGGTGCAGCGGTCGACGTAGTTCTCCTCCGGCCCGCGGCCGTAGTACGACACGTTCTCGAGCGATTTGTCGAGGCGCCACGTGAGGCCCATGCGCGGCAGGGCGGGCGGCATCTTGCCGCGCGGGGTGACGGTGTTTATGGCCGTCGCCTTTCCGCATGGGAAGAACGTCCATACTGTCTCGTGCGTGAAGGCGGCCGACTTCGAGGATGTCACCTCCACGGTGGACGCGACGGACACCGACCCGTCGGCGCCGAAGGTGGTCTTGAGCGGACGCGCATGGTACCTGAGCTGCGTGAGGCCGGAGCCGTAGAAGCTCTTGGCGCTGTCGTTCGACCACGGAGCGCCGTCGCGAAGCCACTTGTCGTTGTCGGTGAACGCGCGCGCGCAGGTGAAGCGCGGGCCGGCGCAGCACACGTCGGCGAGGACCTCCTTGCCGCGCATCGCGAGGCGCGCGAGCGTGCCCGTCCTGCGGCAGAACACGGCCTCTGTGTCGCCCACCTTGATGGTCACGCGCTTGGCGTCCTCGGCCACCTTCACGGCGTCTTCGCCGGACGCGCACGGCGCGGAGGACGCGCCGGAGAACGCCGGCCAGGCGTTGGCGGACGGCTTGAACGGCAGCTGGTCGCGCGCGACGACCCATCCAGCGTCGGCCCAGCGAGTCCCCTCCTTGATCGCGAAGGAGACGTTGTAGAAGTACTCGCGCCCGGCCTTGATCTCCACGGTGGGCTGCGGCAGCGCAACCTTGGCGCGGGAGAGCGGGGCGACGGCCGGGAAGGCGAACTTGCCGCCGTCGACCTTCACGCCGTCCTCCACGAGCTCCCACGACGCGTCGAAGGCCGCGGTGCTGGTGAAGCCGAAGCGGTTCCACACCTCGGCCTGGCCCTCGGCCGCGTCGGGCGCGGAGACGACGATGTTGCGGTGGACATGGGCCACTTCGAGGAGCTTGGCCGTCACCTCGCGAGTCGGGCCGATCACGCCGTTGCAGCAGAACGGGCCGTCGTTGGGCTGCTCGTCGAAGTCGCCGCCGTAGGCGAGGATGCGCACGGGGCGGCCGTCGGGGCCGATCTTGTCGGTGCACTTCCAGATCGCCTGGTCGATCCAGTCCCAGATGCATCCGCCGGTGAGGCTGTCGTACTTGTAGAACACGTCCCAGTACTCCTGGAAGTTGCCGATGGCGTTGCCC
>CAMOHV010000358.1 GCA_946615275.1 uncultured Verrucomicrobiota bacterium
AGCACCTGGCCAGGCCGCAGTATCGTGTTGGGGAACTCGGGCCTGTTGGGCGAATCGGGGAAGTGCTGCGTCTCGAGCGCGACGCCCGTGTTGGGCTTCGGCAGGTAGAAGCCATCGTAGATTTGCATCCCGGGCTCGGTCGTCCACACCTCGATGCGGCGGCCCGTGCGCGGGGACGTGAGGAACGCGGCCGGCGTAAGCTCGTCGCCGCCCGTCTTGCGCAGCACCCAGTTCATGTCGTAGCCGGAGCCGTACTTCACCTCGGGGTACGGATCCTGCGTATGGTCGCCGATGGGGCGCGTCGTGCGGAAGTCGAACGGCGTGCCGGAGACGTCGCGGAACTCGCCGGTGGGGATCATGCCCGGGCCGTATGGCGTGAAGTGGTCGGCGTTCACGTAGAGCTCGTGGTCGAATATCCTCGTGCCGGCGTCGACGCCGTCGAGGTTCCAGTAGGCGTGCTCCGTGAAGGAAAGCGGCGTGGGGGCGTCCGTCTCGGCGCGCCAGGAGATGTGCCAGACGTCATTGTCCGTCAGGACGAGCGTCGCGCGCACCTTCACGTTGCCGGGGTAGCCGCCCTCGCCGTCGGGCGAGTCGATCTCCAGGACGATGCCGGAGCGGTCGTCCTTCACGATCTCCTCCACGCACCTCCAGTTGCGCAGCGAGAAGCCGCGCGTGCCGCCGTGGAGCGCGCAGGGGATCCCCGCCGGCGCGTTGGTGCACTCCAGCGTGTACGTCTTCCCCTCGAGCGTGAACCTGCCGTCTCCGATCCTGTTGCCGTAGCGGCCCACAAGCGCGCCGTAGTATGTGCCGCCGTGCTCGATGACGTATTCGTCGAGCGTGTTCCAGCCCAGGGTCACGTTCGAGAGACGCCCCTCGCGGTCGGGCACGAGGGCCTTCACGAGGCGTCCGCCCCAGTTTGTGAAATGCAGCTCAAGGCCGTTCTTGTTGACGAGCCTCCAAAGGCGAACCTCCTCGCCCTCGAACACTCCCCATTTGGTTGATTCCAGTCTATTCATGGCTTGATGTCTCCTTTGGTGTCTTTCGTTGTCTGAACTTCGCCGGTGAACTGCCCGGCCAGAATCAAAGTGTCCGTCGTCATGTCCCACACGAAGAACAGGAACGGGCGGTCGCAGACGAACGGGACGCCCGGCTTGCCGTCCAGTGCCGCGTCATCTTCCCTGTCCGCGGCCTTCGCCAGATCGCCGCGCCCCCTGCGGCGCGACGTCTCCGGGGCCTCAGGCTCCATGCCGGGCGTGAGCGAATACCCCATGCCGGAGATGGAGATGTATGCGCTCTGGCGCACGTCGTTGACTATGAATTCCCCCTCCCCCATGCGGTCGAACCCCATCTGCGGCACCTTGGCCTTGCGGAGCGCGGCGTCCATCCGCCAGTCGGATCGGATTGTGAACCGCGGCAGCGCGAACTCGGTGCGCGCGTAGACCACGCCATCCCCCATGCGCTCGCGCAGAAGCGCCTTGAGCTCGTCGATGCCGCCGTCCGCGAAATCACTCTCGCGCAGCTCGGCGAAGCTGACGCCCTCGGCGGGGAGGATGACTATGAACTCCATCCCCTTCGCGGCGAAATCGGCCATCGCCGCAACATATCTTTCCCGATCGACGCGCACAAGAGGGCATGTGGTGCGCATGATGGGCACCTTCACCTTTCTGCCGTCCAGGAGCGTGAAGTCGGTTGGCCTCCCCTTCGACCGCTCGAACGGCATCTTCCACGCGCCCTCGAACGCCACGGCGCTGACGACAAGCGTGTCCACCTTGTGCGGCATCTCCGGGAGGACGTTGTCGATGCGCCCTTCCGTCTTCGCCTCCGTCCAGGCGTTGACGGGGAGAACCGCGCCCATATAACCGGCCTCAGCGCCGAAGTTCCTCTGCAGCGCCGACACATACTCAGAACCGAGAGCCCGCTTACGCGTAGTCCATAGCGACGACGCGAGCGAGATCGCGACTCTGTTCGAGACATTGGCCTCCTCATACGACTTGAGCACGTTCGCGAACGCCACGGAGAAGTCTGAGATGAGCCCCAGAGACTCCGCCATGTCCGCGCGCGCCGTCCCTCCTATGCCCTCGCCGAGCATGGCCACAGTCACCCCGAACCCGACAGGCGAGAACACCGAGTCGCCGCGCGCCGCCGGCGGCGCCGTCACGTTCCAGGCAACGATCTCGAGGGCGCTTGGACGCCATTCCACTGCGGCCCCGGCCGCAAGCGCGGCGCCCAGCGCCGCCGCGACGATGTGCGATCTCTTCATTCCTTGCCTCCCATGAGAAGCGACGCCATTTCAGGCGAAAGGTTCTTGATCATCCTCTCCGCCGCGTGGCGGCCGCGGAGGATGGCGCGGGCGACGTCGCGCAGATTCCACGCGAAGATGTCGTGGAGATCGGGCTGCAGCAGGATGTCGGGCGGGTCGGTGCGGAGTATGCGATCGGTCCAGTTGTTCTCCACGATGCGGCACGTCTGGTTGAAGAGCGTCCAGAGGGAAGGCATCTTCTTGGGGTCGTACGGGGTGTCGAGCGCCTGGCCCAGGTTCACGTCCACGGCTATCACGATGTCCGCGCCCATCTCGCGGCAGGTCTTTATGGGGAGGGGGTTGTCAAGACCGCCGTCCGCTATCCAGTGCCCTTCGTGGGAGACGGGCTTGAAGAGCCCCTGCACGGCCATGGAGGCGTATGTGCCGTCAACGAGGTCGCCGGTAGTTATGTTGTACTCCTTGCCGTTCATCATGTCCATGGCAACGGCCGTGAACGGTATGCGGCAGTCCTCGAATCGGACCGTCCCCAGGAGCTTGCGCAGGGCCTCCTTGACGCGCTTGCCGGTGAGCCACCCTCCGCTCAGCGGCCAGGAGAGTTCTGTGAAGAGCCTGAACGCCTGCCACCAGTTGAAGCTGCGGTAGTAGTTCTCCACCTCGTCGAGCTTCCCGGCGGCGAGCGCCGCGCCTATCACGGAGCCTGACGAGCTGCCGGCCACGCACGAGATCTCCACGCCGTGCTTCTGCAGCGTGCGTATGACGCCGAAATGCGCGGCGCCCCGCACGCCTCCGCTTCCGAGGGCGAGTCCTATCTTCGTCTTTTTTCCGTTCGTTGAAATCACGATTATAGTTTACCAAATCGCG
>CAMOHV010000359.1 GCA_946615275.1 uncultured Verrucomicrobiota bacterium
AGCCGCCAGGCTGTCCACCACCAGGCGCCCCGCGCCGGTCTTCACGAGGCCGCCTTCGCCCTCCACGGCCCCAAGCGCGGCGGTCTCATCCGCCTCCACGTCCACAGCCCCGCCGTTTGGCGCGAACACGGGGCACGCGAGGACTGCGTCCGTGTCGGAGTACGCGATGTCCTTGCCGAGCCACTTGCGCGAGAGGTACTGCGCCGTCCTAACGCGCTCGGCGTGCGTGAGGGAGTTGGTGTAGATGATGCACTCCGCGATGCGCATCGCGCCGTTGCAGCCCTTGCCGTACTGGTTGTTGTCGAGGTAGTTGATGCCGATCGCGTCCAGCCACAGCTCCTTGTGGTTCGCGTTCGCGGAGTAGTTCGTGTTCACATGGTGCTCTACGAGCTGCATGTATGTGCCGAGATAGCCCTTCTCGTAGCCCACCACCTCCTGCCCGTTGAGGAAGAAGCGCCCATACTTGACGCAGTCAGTGGCGAAACTGGGACTGACAAGGGTACTGCTCCACCCCCCAAAGCCGCGGTAGTACGGCCCGCCCTGCGAACCGTAGTACTGGTTGTGCGGGAGGCGCATCGTGCGGCCGAGGATCTCGCCGCCGCCGTCCGTCGGGTCCTGCACGAGGAACACGGCCTTGATGCCGCCCACCGGCACGCTCCAGACGAGCGCCTCGGTGTTGGTGTGGAGCGAGGTGTCCGTGATGCGCGTGAGCTTCACGTAGCGGTTCGTCATCGCGTCGCCCCACACGAGGCGCGGACGGCGTATCATGTTCGTGCAGAACATCGGCTCGCCATCGCGGCAGTCGTTCCAGCGCGTGAGGTAGATGCCGTCGTCCTCGTAGGCGAGCGTCATGGTGTTCGTCTTGGAGGCGTCAAGCCAGAACATCGGATGCCCGGCCACCTCGCCCTCGCCGAGTTCGTGCACGTAGTTGTCGGCGGCTCCCCCCGTCACAACAAGGCGCCCCTCGCCCGACACCACGGCGCCAGCCTCGATCGAACAGGCGCTCATCTGCACCTTCACGCCGCACGCGGGCAGCACGAGCGTCGCCCCCGCCGCGACGGAAAGCCCGCCCAGCGCGATCGGGCCATCTCCGGCCGACTCCTTCGCCGCAAGGACGAACGTCCCCGCCGCCACGCGCAGCGTCCCCTTGTTCGACGCATCGCCGAACGCCACCGTGAGCGTGCCCGCCCCGTCCTTCACAAGCGTGCCGTTGAAGTTCGTGAACGTGTTCACCGCCCCCTCGATGTTGTTCGTCACCGTCATGCGCACGGTGCACGCCGCATTCGGGACGCTCACCCCTATGTGCTCGTTGAACACCGTCGCGCCGCCGTCGGCCTTGCCGGCCAGCTCGATGTCGGCGTTGTACAGGTTCAGGCCCGGATAATGGCCGCTGGGCGGCGAATAGATGGAGTGGAAGACGTACGTTCCGGAATGGTACGCCTCGCTCAAATACAGGCCGAGGTTGTCGACCTGCCTATCGTACCAGCGTGCCTCGTCTATCTCGAAGCGAAGCCCGTCCTCCGCACGGTATTTGTAGAGCGGGAAGCGCGTCGAACCGATGCCCTGACGCTGGAACACGTTGACGTGGATGCGCACGTCGGGCGTGAACGCGGCAAACGAAAGCGCGTTCTCGGGGATGGTGTTCGTCGCCGCGGCGCTCAGCTCGATGGACGAGCTGGAGAACTTGCGCTTCACGAACGTCCCGTCGGGGATGCCGTCGCCGGTCACGATCGTGCCAACTGCGATCGGATGCTCGGCGCCGACAAGCGTCAGGAACGGCGAGTCCTCCGTCTGCGCCCACGTGCCGGAACACGCCTGCGCGCCCTGCGGCGCCCAGACGGTCGGAACTCCGGCGCCGGGGAAGAAATTCTTGTTCGCGGGGATCTGGACGTCGTCCGTGCGCACGGGGTTGGATGAGTAGGCGTACCAGTCGAGGCGATGGGCCACCGTCCCGCCGGCCACGATGTAATGCATGTCGTCCGCGATGATGCGCCCGGCGATGGATACTTCGCTTATCCACGGTTCCCTTGCGCCGTCGCTGCCCACCTCAAGGTCGGCGAAGATACTGCCGTATTTGCCGTTATAGGTGGGGAGGGCGCCTGGGATGTTCCCCGAAATGCGCATCCTCGAGCCGATGAGGCATGCGGCACCGCCTGCGGCACCGCCGATGAAGTTGCTTGAGACCACCCCCTCCGCGAGGCTCACGTACACTTTCGCGCCGGGCATGGTGATCTTCTCGTATGCGTCCGGAACGTGCCCTTCCTGCCAGTTGCCGGCGTCGGTCCACTTATACGCCGTGGCGGGCGTGTTCACGACCGCGTTCGTCCACGTCGCCCCATGCGCAAACGCGCAGACAAGCGCCGCCGCAAGCGCAGCATCTTTGCTTTTCTTCATTTGCGTCTCCTCCTTTTGCGTCTTCTCAGCCATTTTACCACAAATCTTGCCGCACCGCAATTGCAAACGGAAACAATGAAAATCCCTGGGCGCATCTGCGTTCTTCACCGCCGAGCCTTCTGATGATTGGAAACAATTATTTGAACCTAAACTCCTCTACTGCATGCTGTATTTCTTTAACGCAGAGGCGCAGAGACACAGAGAAAAGGATGTCTTTGTCTCGTTTCCACTTTATGAACCACGGAACACGCAGAACACACGGAAATCTGTCTCGAACAAGAAATCACTTTTCTGTGTTTTCCGTGCATTCAGTGGTTTGCCTCTGATCTTTCTGGATGGCTCTGCGTCTCTGCGTTAAAATCCAAGCGAGGAGTTTAGATTATATACTTTGAATCCCCAGTTCAACATGAAGTCAAAAACCGTTCGAGATTGTAACCCTTGAATTTGACGGCTACGGGAAATTTTTGGTATCATATTCGCGTCATGGCATGGCTGTCGGGTTCGGCGGGAACGAGATGATCATGGAGTCGAACGACGTCCACCACGTCGTGATGGAGACGGGCGACGCCGGCGCGTTCTACACGGGGCGCGACTGGACGACGCAGGGGAACGTGCTGAGGTACAACTTCGTCCACGACATCGGCAAGGGCACCACCAGGAAGGACGGCGACGTCGCCGCCGTCTCCGGCGTGAACGCCAT